>NZ_BCQQ01000121.1 GCF_001552155.1 Actinomadura formosensis NBRC 14204
TCTTCATGCGCTGAGCCGGTCCGGTCAGAACACGCTCGGGCCCGGCGGCCCTCCCGCGCGGGCCTTCACCCCCGGCCTGAAGGCCGGAGCACTGGCCCGCACATCGGTAGCCGGCGCTGTCGCCGGCGGCGACGTCGGCGGTCCAGGTGCCGACGCCGGGCCAGGTCAGGGTGAACGTGGTGGCGGCGGAGGACCGGTTGACGACGGTCTCCTGGATGCGGCCGGCCGTGCAGTCCTGCGTCACGACGGCGGACTGGGCGACGGCGGTGTGGGCGGGGACGGCGGCGTGCGCGGGGACGGCGGACGCCGAGGCCAGGACGGTGATCAAGGCCACCGCGGCACCGGATCGGGGGGATGGGGGCATGACCGGAACCCTTCTGTAGGACATGGGATGTAGGATGTCCTTGGCGGTGAACCTAGAGGGGGTCGCCGGAGGCGTCAAGCCCCGGGTTCAGCTCTCGGGGTCGCGCTCGTCGGGTGCCTCGTCGCGCGCCCTGTCGAGCCGGTCGCGGATGCCGCGGAAGTGGGCGGCCATCGCCGCCGTGGCGGCCTCGCGGTCGCCGGCGCGCAGCGCCTCGTAGATGTCGCGGTGCCGCTGGGCGACGTCGGCCGCCTCCTGCTCGACGGGCGCGAGGTCGTGCTGCAGCGTCCGGTAGACGTCCCAGAACGCGCCGAGGAGCTGGTTGACGATCGGGTTGGCGAGCGGCTTGTAGAGCAGTTCGTGGAAGATCCGGTCGGTCTCCGGGGTCACCTGCCCGGACCCGGCCTCGGCGTCCATGCGCCGCATGATCTCGTCCAGTTCGGTGTTGCCGGCCTGGAGCCCGCGGTCGATCACCTGCTCGATGAGGCCGCGTTCGAGGACCTCGCGGACGTCCACCAGGTGCGCCAGGTCGTCGCGGCCCTGCCGCTTGGAGATGCGGGCGTGGAAGGTCAGCTCGTCCACCAGCGCGCCCAGCGACATGGTTCCGACGTACATGCCGAAGCCGTGCCTGATCTCCACGATGCCGACGGCCTGGAGGGCCTTCAGCGCCTCGCGCAGCGAGTTGCGGCTGACGTCGAGCTCCTCGACCAGCTCGAACTCGGTGGGCATCGGATCGCCGACCGCGAGACCGCGCTCCAGGATCAGCTGCTTGATCCGCTGCTGCACCTCCTCGGTCCGGCTGCTCCGGCCGCGCGTCGCACGTCCCCGCGTCCGCGCTGCGGTCATCGGCTCACGCTCCCCATCCCCCTCGGATCTGCGGTGGTCCGGCCCTTGACCTCGCCGGTGCCGACGCCTACGGTACACGACGAACGACGTTGGATGTCCTACCTCCCTTGCCACCTGCGCAGAGCCCTCGACCTCTCACCCCCAAGGAGACGACGTGACCGATCTCCAGCCCGACCGCGGCCTGCACCGCCGCGACTTCCTGCGCTACACCGGACTGCTCGGCGCGGCCGCGACGATCAGCGCCGGTCTGGCCGCGTGCGGCGGCCCGTCCTCCACCGGATCCGGCGGCTCCGGCGGTTCCAAGGACACCATCCAGGCCGCCCTCGCCTACGCCCTGTCCGGCGGCTTCGACCCCATGACGGCCTCCAGCGCCGTCGCCGTGGCCGCCAACCTCCACGTGCTGGAGCCCCTGGTCGACCTCGACCCGGTCACCCGGCAGCCCTACAACGCGCTCGCCAAGGCCGCGCCCGCCAAGGTCGACGACACCACCTACCGGGTCACGCTCCGCGACGGCGCGAAGTTCCACGACGGTTCCCCCGTCACCGCCGACGACGTCGTCTTCAGCTTCGAACGCGTCCTCGACCCGAAGAACGCCTCGCTGTTCGTCCAGTTCCTGCCCTTCCTGGACGGGGTGAAGAAGGTCGACGCGAGCACGGTCGAGTTCAAGCTCACCTACCCCTTCGCGCTGTTCTCCGAGCGGCTGTCGGTGGTCAGGATCGTGCCCAAGGGGATCGTCCAGGCCGACCAGAAGAAGTTCGACGCGCTGCCGGTCGGTTCCGGGCCGTTCAAGCTGACCGCCGCGAGCGCCACCGGCGGGCTGTCGTTCGCCAAGTTCGACGGTTACGGCGGGCCGCGCCCCGCGAAGGTCGCCACGATGACCTGGCTGCTGCTGTCCGAGCCGTCCACCCGCGTCACCGCGCTCCAGTCCGGCCGCGTCCAGGCGATCGAGGCCGTCCCCTACCTGAACGCCGATGCGCTGTCGAAGTCCGCGGCCGTCCAGTCGGTGCAGAGCTTCGGGCTGCTGTTCCTGATGTTCAACTGCAAGGCCAAGCCGTTCGACGACGTGCGCGTCCGGCAGGCGCTGCACTACGCCCTGGACACCGACAAGCTGATCAAGACGGCGCTGCTCGGCAACGCCGCCGCCGCGACCAGTTTCCTGCCCGCCGGCCACCCCGACTACGTCCCGGCCTCCACCGTCTACGGGTTCGACCCCGCCAAGGCCAAGAAGCTGCTGTCGGACGCCGGGGTCAGCGGCCTGAAGGTCGAACTGGTCACCACCGACACCGACTTCGTCAAGGACTGCGCGCCGCTGATCAAGCAGAGCTGGGACGCGGTCGGGGTCTCCACCACGCTGAACGTGGGCCAGTCGGGCGGCCAGTACTCCAACCGCATCGACACCGGCAAGTACCAGGTCATGGCGGCCCCCGGCGACCCGTCGGTGTTCGGCAACGACTGCGACCTGCTCATGCGCTGGTTCTATGTGGGGACGTGGCCCGACCACCGCAGCTACAACTCCGGCACCGCCGAGGCCAAGAAGGTCGTGGACCTGCTCGACAAGGCCGCACGCGAACCCGACGAGGGGGCCCGCCGGGGGCTGTGGAAGCAGGCCATCGACATCGTCGCGGAGCAGGCCGCGCTCTACCCGATCTTCCACCGCAAGCTGGTCACCGGCTGGAAGCGCGAGGCGCTGCCCGGATTCCGGCCGATGGCGACGACCGGGCTGTCGCTCCTGGGCGTCGACCGAGCCTGACGCCCCCGCCCGACAGAACGGACGCCCGACAGAGACGCCCGACAGAACGGACGCCGCCCATGGCAACGATCCTGCGCATGACGGCGGGACGGCTGCTGACCCTCGTGCCGATGGTGCTGGGGATCACGCTGTTCGTCTTCGTCGTCCTGCGCTTCTCACCCAACGATCCGGCCTACAACGCCCTCGGCGAGGGGGCCACCCCGCAGGCACGGCACGCCTACGCGGTCGAGCACGGGCTGACCGACCCGCTGCCGGTCCGCTACGTCCGGTTCCTGGCCGATCTGGTGCGCGGCGACCTCGGGGTGACCGCGCCGCCGAGCCGGCCCGTCACGGACGCGCTCGGCACGGCGTTCCCGCTCACGCTCCAGCTCACCGTCTTCGCGGTGCTGCTCGGCGTGCTGTTCGCCGGGATCCTGGGCGTCACCGCGGCGCTGTTCCGGGACCGCTGGCCGGACCAGGCGATCAGGGTGCTGTCCATGACGGGCGTCGCGATGCCGTCGTTCTGGCTCGGCATCCTGCTGATCCAGCAGTTCGCGCTGCGGCTCGGCTGGTTCCCGACCGGCGGGTACGTCAACCCGGCCGACTCGCCGAGCGGGTGGCTGCGCAGCCTCACCCTGCCCGCGATCGCGATCGCCTTCCCGGTCGGGTCGCTGCTGACCCGGGTGGTGCGGACCGCGATGGTGGAGGAACTCGACCGCGACTACGTGCGCACCGCCATCGGCGGCGGGCTCCCGCGCGTGGTCGTGGTCGGCCGCAACGTCCTGCGCAACGCGCTGATCACCCCGCTGACCGTGCTCGGCCTGCAGATCGGCTACCTGCTGAGCGGCGCGGTCGTGGTCGAGGCGATCTTCGGGCTGCCCGGCCTCGGCACCCTGATCATGCAGGGCGTCACGGCGGGCGACCCGGCCCTCGTGCAGGGCGTGGTGCTCGGCATCGCGCTGACGTTCCTGGTGGTCAACCTGCTCGTGGACGTGCTGTACCTGTTCGTGAACCCGCGGCTGAGGGGAGCCACCCGATGAGCGGGACCGTGCGCACGACGAGCCGGGTGCTGCGGCGGCTGCCGCCCGCGTCCCGGGTCGCGCTGGGCGTGCTGCTGGTGATCGTCGCGGCCGGGCTCGCCGCGCCGCTGATCGCCCAGCACGATCCGCTGACCACCGGCATCGCCGGGCAGGGGCCGTCCGGCGCGCACTGGTTCGGCACCGACCGGGTCGGCCGGGACGTGTTCGCCCGCGTCCTGTACGGGGCGCGCTGGTCCCTCGCGATCGGCCTCGGCGCGACCCTGCTCGCCCTCGCCGCCGGGGCGCTGCTCGGTGCCCTGGCCGCCACCGCGCACCGCGCCGTCGACGAGATCGTGATGCGCTGCCTGGACGTGGTCATGGCGTTCCCGGCGGTCGCGCTGGCCGCCGTGCTCGTCACCGTGTTCGGCACCAGCCTCCCGGTGCTGATCTGCACCATCGCGTTCCTCTACGTCCCGCAGATCGCGCGGGTGGTACGGGGGAACGTGCTCTCGCAGTACGGCGAGGACTACGTCGCGGCGGAACGGGTGATCGGCGCGGGACGCCGACACATCCTGCTCCGCCACGTCGCGATCAACTGCGCGGCGCCGATCCTGGTGTTCTGCACGATCGTCGTGGCCAACGCCATCGTGTTCGAGGCGAGCCTGTCGTTCATCGGCGCGGGCGTGCAGGACCCGGCCCCGTCGTGGGGCAGCGTCATCGCCTACGGCAAGTCGCTGGTGCTGGCGGGCGGCTGGTGGGCCACGTTCTTCCCCGGGCTGTTCATCCTCGTGACGGTGCTGGTGCTGAACATCCTGTCCGAGGGCGTATCGGACGCCTGGGCGGCGCCCGCCACCCGCACCGACACCGAGACGGACGCCGAGCCCGGCACCGGCGCCGGTGGGCACGCGGTGCCTGCGGCGCCGGCGTCACCGCGGGCGGTCGCCGGACTGCGGGAGGCGGGACGGCGGCTCGCGGACCGGGCCCGCCCGCTCCCGCAGGGCGAACCGCTGCTCCGCGTCGAGGACCTCACCATCGGCTTCCCCGAGCGCTACGGCGACCTGGACGTGGTCGACCGGGTGTCCCTGGACGTCCGCCCCGGCGAGGTGGTCGGGCTGGTCGGGGAGAGCGGCTGCGGCAAGAGCCTCACCAGCCTGGCGATCATGGGGCTGGAACCGGCCGCCGCCCGGGTCGGCGGCCGGCTGCTGTTCGACGGCCGCGACCTGCGCACGATGCCCGCCCGGGAGCGGCGCCGGCTGCTCGGCCACGAGATGGCGATGATCTACCAGGACGCGCTGTCGTCGCTCAACCCGGCGATGACGATCCGCGCCCAGCTCCGCCAGCTCACCCGGCGCGGCGGCACCCGGACCCCGGCCGAGCTGCTCGACCTCGTCGGGCTCGACCCGGACCGGACCCTGCGCAGCTACCCGCACGAACTGTCCGGCGGGCAGCGGCAGCGGGTGCTGATCGCCATGGCGCTGTCGCGGGACCCGCGGCTCGTCGTCGCGGACGAGCCGACCACCGCGCTGGACGTCACCGTCCAGGCCGCGGTCATGCGGCTGCTGCTGCGGCTGCGCGCCGAACTGGGCTTCGCGCTGATCCTCGTCTCGCACGACCTGGCGCTCGTCGCCGACGTCACCGACCGGGTGGTGGTGATGTACGGCGGGCAGGTCGCCGAGGCGGGGGTCACGTCCGAGCTGGTGGCCTCGTCCCGGCACCACTACGCCCGGGGGCTGCTCGGCGCGGTCGTGTCGCTGGAGGCCACCGGGAGCCGTCCCGAGCAGATCCCCGGGGTGGTCCCGTCGCCCGCGCGCTTCCCGGCGGGCTGCCGGTTCGCCGACCGCTGCGCGGCGGCGACACAGGTGTGCGCGGCGACCCGCCCGGAGCCGTCCGGCGATCCGCACCGGCACGCGTTCGCCTGCCATCACCCGATCGGCGAGCCCGCCGATCCGTCCGACCAGGTTCCGGCCAAGGCGGGAGGACCGCGATGACCACACCCGTCATGGAACTGCGCGACGTGCACGTCCGGTTGCCGGTGCGCGGCGGCGGGCCGTTCGGCCGCGCCGCGGTGCACGCACTGACCGGCGCCGATCTCACGGTCGGGCGCGGGGAGACGGTCGGGATCGTCGGCGAGTCGGGGTGCGGCAAGTCCACCCTCGCGAAGGTGCTCGTCGGCCTGACCCGCCCCACCTCCGGCACGGTGCTGTTCGAGGGGGACGACCTCGGCGCTCTGCGCCGCCGCGGACGCGCCGCGCGGCTCGGCGCGTCCGTGGGCATGGTCTTCCAGGACCCGGCCACGGCGCTCAACCGGCGGCTGCCCGTGCGCGCGATCCTGCGCGACCCGCTCGATGTGCACCGCCGGGGTACGCCGGCCGAGCGCGACGCGCGCGTCCGGGAACTGATGTCGCTGGTCGGGCTGCCGCCGCCGCTGGCCGGCGCGCTGCCCGGCCAGCTGTCGGGCGGCCAGCGGCAGCGCGTCGCGATCGCCCGCGCGCTCGCGCTGGAACCGGTGCTGCTCGTCGCGGACGAGCCGACCTCGGCGCTGGACGTGTCGGTCCGGGCGCAGATCCTCAACCTGCTGCTCGACCTGAAGGCCCGGCTCGGCCTGGCCATGGTGTTCGTCTCGCACGACATCCAGACGGTCCGCCGCATGTCCGACCGGGTGGTCACCATGTATCTCGGCCGGATCGTCGAGGAATCGCCGGCCGCCGTCGTGGCGCGCGGCGACACGCGCCACCCCTACACCCGGGCGCTGCTGTCGGCGACGCCGAGCCTGCTCGAACCGATGGAGCCGATCCGCCTGGACGGCCCCGTCCCCTCGGCCGTCCACCCGCCCAGCGGATGCCCGTTCCGCACCCGCTGCTGGCGCGCCGCCGACGAGTGCGGCGACGCCATGCCCGCCTTCACACCCGGCACCGAGGAAGGGCACCGGTACCGGTGCCTGCATCCCGTCACCGACCCGTCCGACCTCGCCCTGTCCACCGTTTCGCAGGAGATCCCGTGAACCCCGCTCCCACCGGCCGCACCGCCTCCGCCGCGTCCACCGCTTCATCGCCGTGGGGGCTCGGCGGGCTCACCGGCGTGGTGCCGCCCGTCTGCACACCGCTGACCCCCGCTCTGGAGGTGGACGTCCCGTCCCTCGAACGGCTCGTCGACCATCTCCTCGGCGCGGGCGTGGACGGGCTGTTCGTGCTCGGCTCCACCAGCGAGGTGGCCTTCCTGCCCGACGCGCACCGGCGCGTCGTCCTGGACACCGTGGTGAAGCACGTGGCGGGGCGGGTGCCCGTCCTCGGCGGGGTCATCGACATGACCACGCTGCGGGTCATCGAGCACGCCCGGATCGCGGCCGAGGCCGGCTGCGACGGCGTGGTCACGACCGCGCCGTTCTACACGCGCACCCACCCGCTGGAGATCGAAACCCATCTGCGCCAGGTCGCCGATGCCGTCCCGGTCCCCGTCTACGCCTACGACCTGCCGGTCTCCGTGCACTCCAAGCTGGACGGGCAGATGCTGGTGCGGCTCGCGGCCGAGGGGGTGCTCGCGGGTGTGAAGGACTCCAGCGGCGACGACGGCGGCCTGCGCACCCTCCTGCTCGCGCTGCGGGACGCCGAGGCGGCCGGGTTCAGCGTGCTGACCGGATCGGAACTGACCGTGGACACCGCGTTCGCGATGGGCGTCCAGGGCGTCGTGCCGGGCCTCGGCAATGTCGACCCGGCCGGCTACGCCCGGCTCTACCGGCACTGCCGGGCCGGACGGTGGGACGAGGCGCGGGCCGAGCAGGAACGGCTGCTGCGGCTCTTCGACATCGTCAACGCGGGTTCCCCCGGCCGGATGGGGCGCGGTTCGTCCGCGCTCGGCGCGTTCAAGACGGCCCTGCACCTCCTCGGCGTCATCGACTGCCCGCTGACGGCACCGCCGCAGGTCCCGCTCGATGAGGCGGAAACCGGGTTCGTCCGCGACCGGCTCGCCACCGCCGGGCTGCTGTGACCACCGGCGACGGCGCGGACCTGTACGCGGCGCTCGACATCGGCGGGACGAAGATCGCCGCAGCGCTGGTGGACGGGCACGGAGCGGTCCGGCTGCGTGCCCGGACGGCGACGCCCGCCGGGGGCGGGGCCGCCGTGCTCACCGCGGCGGCCGGCCTGCTGGAAGGTCTCGGCACCGCCCGCGTCCGGGCCGTCGGAGTCGGCGCGCCCGGCGTCGTCGATCCGGAGACCGGCCGCGTCGTTTCCGCCACCGACGTGCTCCCCGGCTGGGCGGGGACGCCCGTGAAGGAGGTTCTGGCGCACCGGCTCGGCCTGCCCGTCGCAGTGGTCAACGACGTGCGCGCCATGGCGAACGGCGAAGCGAGGGCGGGAGCCGGAAGCGGGTACCACCGCGTCCTGCACGTCTCCGTGGGGACGGGTGTCGGCGGCGCGCTGACCACCGGTGGGCGCCTCGAACACGGAGCCCACGGCACCGCCGGGGAGGTCGCGCACCTGCTCGTCCCCGAACGCGGGCCGGTGCCGTGCGGCTGCGGAAGACGCGACCATCTGGAGGCCGTCGTCTCCGGCCCGGCCATCGAGGCCACCGGCGACGCGCGGCACGCCGGTTCCGTGCTGGGACGCGCCCTCGCGGGACTGCTCTGCGTCCTGGACCCGGACGCCGTCGTGCTCGGCGGCGGCGTCGCCCAGATCGGTGCGCCCTTCATCGACGCCGTCACCACCGCGTTCCAGGCCGAGGCGCTCCCGCCGCTGCGCGCGACACCGATCGTCCCCGCCCGCCTCGGCACGGACGCGCCGCTCGTCGGCGCGGCCCTTCTCGCCAAGGCCGGCACGTCTCAGTGGAGCCTCCGATGACCCCCGAGTCCTTCGCCGCGGCCGTCGCCGGCCGGCTGATCGTGTCCTGCCAGGCCGGCGAGGGGCATCCGCTGCGCGACACGGCCACCCTCGTCCGGATGGCCCGCGCCGCCGCCGGGGGAGGCGCCGCCGCGATCCGCTGCGGCGGGGTCGGCGGCCTCCCGGACGTGGCCGCCGTCGCCGCTGCCGTGGACGTCCCCGTCATCGGGCTGACCAAGGACGGGACGGGCGGGGTGTTCATCACCCCCACCGTCACGGCGGCCCGCGCCGTCGCCGAGGCCGGGGCACAGGTGGTGGCCGCCGACGCCACCCGCCGTCCACGCCCGGACGGCCACCCGCTCACCGCGTCGATCGAGGCCGTCCATGACGCCGGCGCGCTGTTCATGGCCGACGTGTCGTCCCTGGAGGAGGGCGTGGCCGCCGCCGAGGCGGGAGCCGACGCCGTCGCCACCACCCTCGCCGGCTACACCCTCCCCGGACCCCCTCCCGACGGCCCCGATCTGGACCTCGTCCACGCGCTGCGCGAGGCGCTCCCGGATGCGCTGATCGTCGCCGAGGGCCGCTACCACTCGCCCGCGGCGGCGGCGTCCGCGATCCAGGCCGGCGCGACCTGCGTCGTGGTCGGAACCGCGATAACCGACCCTCAATGGATCACCGCGCAATTCACCACCGCCCTGTCACCCCCCTGAAGGAAAATCAGCCTGCCCCCTGAGATCTACGCCTGATCGTGAGGACGCGCTACCGTGCGGTTGTGACGGGTTCTGCGCGATCTCCGCTGGTCTTCCTTGATGTCGACGGGCCACTCATCCCCTTCGGAGCGACGCAGCGGTACCCGACTTATCGAACAGGTCGCACCCAAATGCCGGGGATGAATTCTCATCCGCTGCTGGCCAGGATCAATCCCGCGCATGGGCCTCGGCTGAGGGCGCTGGCATGTGAGCTGGTCTGGGCCACGACGTGGATGGCGGACGCGAACGAGTGGATCTGCCCGATCCTGGGTCTGCCGGAGTTGCCCGTGGTGGTCTGGCCTGAGCCGTCGGAGTTGGACGACCAAGACGAGCGAAGGGGGATGCACTGGAAGACCCGCGCCCTCGTCGAGTGGGCCGCTGGGCGCCCCTTCGCCTGGATTGACGACGAGATCACCGAGGTCGATCGGGCCTGGGTGTCGGTTCATCACTCAGGGCGGGCCCTGCTGCATCGCGTTGATGCCCGGCACGGTCTGAACGACGCCGACTATCTCCTCCTGGAGAACTGGTTGCGCGAAACGCAAGATGGGCTCGTAACTCATCGAGTATGAGCACGCCCTTGCCTTGGTTCGCCGATAGGGGAGCGTCCGGTTCCCGGACCAAGGCTCAGTGTTTGCGGGGCTGGGTGAAGCGCGGCATGTTGCCGGAAGGGTCGCGGACGCCGTAGGGCTGGTCGATGTCCACGCGTTTCACGCTACGGACGGGAGGCGGATCTCGCTTCTCCGTTCCTGATCGGCCGCGTGTGGATCTTGGCGACGCAGGCCGGGACGGCGGCGCCCTCGTCATGGCGGCGGGCCCGGTACGAGCTCGGGCTCTCCCCGACCAGTTCGGTGAACCGCGAGCTGAACGACCCCAGCGAGGTACAGCCGACCGCGAAGCAGACCTCCGTCACCGTCAGGTCGCCCCGCCGCAGCAGCGCCTTGGCCCGCTCGATCCGGCGCGTCATCAGGTAGCTGTAGGGCGTCTCCCCGAAGGCGGCGCGGAAACTGCGGGAGAAATGGCCCGGCGACATGAGGGCGACGTGTGCCAGTGCCGGGACGTCGAGCGGCTTCGCGTAGTCGCGGTCCATCAGGTCACGGGCCCGGCGCAGCCGGACGAGGTCTTCCAACGTCACACACCCACCATCCCACAGCACCAGGGGCCGCTGGTGGAGCCGCCCGACCTCGGTATCGCGTCCGGACGGATACGTCGGGAACGGCGGCGTGAAGTTCTTCTGGCCGACGAGGTTGGTGGCCTGGGCGCCGAGCGGGAGCCAGCCGGGGTCTGCGTCCGCGGACAGGGAAGCACGGCCTGAGTGATCCGGCCGTCTACCATCGTTCGTCCCGATGTACGCCCATGGACGTGCCGTTCACTCCCGGGCGGTCGGAGTCGCCCGGCCGGGAGCCTCGCGGCATGCCCTCGCGTGGCTGCTGCTCCTGTGCGCGGTGCTCCTCGGCATCGTCGCGATGCACACCCTCGGGCATCCCGCCGACCACGCGCGCGGCACCCTCAGCATGTCCGCCGGGCACGGGACGGCCGGTCACGTGGCCGAACCGATGGACCGGCCGGCGCACAAGCCGTTCCCGGGCGTCTCGTCCGCGGCCGCCGGACGCGTCGTCTCCCACATGGCCGGGGCCGATACCGGAATGCTCGTCGACCCGTCCGACATCTGCCTGGCGGTCCTGATCGCCGCCGGCGCCCTCATCGCGCTGCGTCGCATGACGGTGAGGATCCGGGCGGCGCAACGCAACGGGACCCGCGCGGCGCGCCCCTTCTCGCGGCCTCTCCTGCGCGCTCCGCCCGGCCTCGGGCCGCCCCTCCTCGGCATGGTGGTCCTGCGGATATAGGAGCCGGCTCGGCCGGGTGCCACCGACCGCCGCGAGACCCGCTCCGACCTCTCCCACGAGCCCTCGTCGCGTCGGCTCGCACCCGGTCATGCCCGTTCCCATCCGTCCGCATGACCGAATGCGAGGCATGACCAGCATGAAACCGATCGATCGACGTTCCGTTCTGCGCGCCGGGCTCCTGGTGACCGGCGGCGCCGCCCTGTCCGCCTGCGGCGACGGCGGGCGCAGGCCCGCCTTCATCGCACCGGGCGGCGAGCAGGTCCGCAAGGCCGAGGCCGCCCGCCGCCACGCCGGCGGCGCCGTCCGCGACTTCCGGCTGGCTCCCGTCGAGGGCCCCGTCGACCTGGGAGGACGTACCGTCCGCACCTGGACGTACGGGCAGCGCCTCCCCGGCGCGGAGATCCGCGTGAAGGCGGGCGAGGTGATACGCGCGCGTGTGTCGAACCGGCTTCCGGCCGGCACGACCGTGCACTGGCACGGGTTGGCACTGCACAACGACGCCGACGGCGTTCCCGGCGTCACCCAGCCCGACATCAGGGCGGGGGGCGAGTTCACGTACGAATTCGCGGTCCCTCACCCGGGCACGTACTGGTTCCATCCGCACTCGGGAACCCAGCTCGACCGGGGACTGTACGCGCCGCTGATCGTCGAGGACCCCAAGGAGCCGCTGTCCTACGACGCCGAATGGGTCGTGGTACTCGACGACTGGCTGGACGGCGTGACCGGAAACCCGGATCAGGTGCTGGCCGAACTGAAACGCGGCATGGGAATGGGCGGCCACCATTCGAACATGCCGGGCATGGACATGGGCGGGCCGAGCGAGACCCCGGAGCCCGGCTCGTCCGGCATGGGCGGGCACATGCTCATGGGCGCCCGGAGCGAGTTGCTCGGCGGCGACGCGGGAGACGTCCGCTACCCCTACTTCCTGGTCAACGGGCGTATCGCCGAGGAGCCCGAGACCTTCCGAGCCAAGCCCGGAGACCGCGTCAGGATCCGGCTCATCAACGCCGTGGGCGACACCGCGTTCCGCGTGGCGCTCGGCGGGCACCGGATGACCGTCACCCACGCCGATGGCTTCCCCGTGCGGCCCGTCGATACGGACGCGCTTCTGCTCGGAATGGGAGAGCGTTACGACGTCGTCGTGACGGTCGAGTCCGGGGCCTTCCCGCTGACCGCCCTGGCGGAAGGCAAGAACGCGACGGCTCGGGCGCTGCTCCGCACCAGCGGTGCCGCCGCGGTCCCGGCCGCCGGCGTCCGCCCCGGCGAACTGCGGCGCGAGATCGTCGGATACGGCGACCTCCAGCCGGCCGACAGTGCGCGGCTCAAGCGGCGACGCCCGGACCGGACGGTTCGCCTGGAACTGACCGGCGGAATGATGAAGTACGACTGGGCCATCAACGGGCGGAAATACGACCCGGAGGAGCTGCATCCCGTGCGTTCGGGCGAGCGGGTGCGGCTGTCGTTCGTCAACCGGACGATGATGTGGCACCCCATGCATCTGCACGGCCATACCTTCGCCGTGGCGCCGACGGGGGTGCGCAAGGACACCGCGATCGTGCTTGCGAACCGGTCCCTGGACGTCGACTTCGACGCCGACAATCCCGGCCGCTGGATGATCCACTGCCACAACGTCTACCACGCCGAGAGCGGGATGATGGCCCTGCTCGGCTACCAGGTCTGAACGGAGCGTCCCATGCACGCACGCTTTCTGAATGCCCTGGTGGAAGGGCCCTTCCGCGCGGCGGTCGGCGCCGTCTCGTTCGTCCTGCTCGCGGCCTGCGGCACCGGGACGGGACAGGAGTCCGCGGCGCACCCCGCCGGCGCCGAGGCCGAAATCGGGCACATCCATGGTGTCGCCATGGACCCGGCCGACAACGCGATCTACGTGGGCGCCCACTTCGGCGTGTTCAAGATCGAGTCGCCGGACCGGGCGAGCCGAGTGGGGAAGAACCGCCAGGACACGATGGGTTTCGCCATCGTCGGGCCGCGCACGTTCCTCGCCAGCGGTCACCCGGCGGCGGACGAGGCGGCCACGGGGGCTCCGCCCCACCTGGGCCTGATCCGTTCCACCGACGCAGGGCGCACCTGGACCTCGGTATCCGAGGTGGGCAAGGCCGATTTCCACGCCCTCCAGCAGGCCGGTCCGGTCCTGTACGTCTACGACGGCCAGGCGCAAGGCGTCCGGCGCAGTGACGACGGCGGGCGCACCTTCGGCGTCCGCTACGACGCCGGCTGATCACGGCACCCCGCACGCGTCGGTGCCGCCGCGGAAGAACTCCCGCCCCCTCGGCCGATCTGCCGTCCCAGTAGATCGGCCGAGGGGGAGGCGGGCGCGCAGGCCATCCACGCCGTGACGGACGTCTGGAGCGGACCGACCGCACCGTGCCGACGATGGGGAAGAAGGCCCTGTGGTCACGGGACCAAAGGTCCATGGCGGGGTGGCCGGGGCGGAGGCACGCTGAAGGCGTGGTGCCCCAGGAGATCGAGCACGTTGGAGCCGGCGATGACTCGCCGACCTCGCCACTGCTGGAGCGGATCCGGCACGGTGTGATCGGAGACGATGAGGTCCTGGACGGGCCGTACGGGCCGCGCCGGATCATCTACGCCGACTACACGGCCTCGGGCCGGTCGCTGGACTTCATCGAGGACTTCGTTCGCGGGCAGGTGCTGCCCCGGTACGCCAACACCCATACCGAGAGCTCCGGCACGGGGCTGCAGACGACCAGGCTGCGCGAGGACGCGCGCCGGATCATCCACGACGCCGTCGGGGGCGGCCCGGACGACCTGGTGATCTTCTGCGGCTCCGGGGCGACCGCGGCGGTCAACAAGCTGATCGGCATCCTGGAGCTGCGGATCCCGGGCGGCCTGGACCGCCGGTACGGTCTGCGCGACCGGATTCCCGCCGAGAAGCGGCCGGTGGTGTTCGTCGGGCCCTACGAGCACCACTCGAACGAGCTGCCGTGGCGCGAGTCGATCGCCGACGTCGTCGTCATCGGCGAGGACGGGGACGGGCACATCGACGTCCGGGACCTGCGCGAGAAGCTCGTCGCGTACTCCGGCCGTCCGCTGCTCATCGGCAGCTTCTCGGCGGCATCGAACGTGACCGGCATCTTGACCGGCACCGAGGAGATCGCGGCGCTGCTGCACGAGCACGGCGCGCTGTCGTTCTGGGATTACGCGGCGGCCGGGGCGTATGTACCGATCCGGATGGCGGCGAGCGCGCCGGGCCGCGGCGACCACAAGGACGCGGTCTTCCTGTCGCCGCACAAGTTCCCCGGCGGCCCCCAGACACCCGGGGTGCTGGTCGTCCGGCGGGACCTGGTGCGCAACGCGGTGCCGACGGTCCCCGGAGGGGGCACGGTCGCGTTCGTCGACCCGATCGGGCACCGGTACCTGGACGATCCGGTGGCGCGCGAGGAGGGCGGCACCCCGGCGATCGTGGAGTCGATCCGCGCCGGGCTGGTCTTCCAGCTCAAGCAGGCCGTGGGCACCCGGCTCATCCAGGCGCGCGAGGAGCGCTTCTGGCGCCGGGCCCTGGACCGCTGGCAGCGCAACCCGAACATCGAGATCCTCGGCGACCGGCACTCCCGGCGGCTGTCGATCGTGTCGGTGCGGATTCGGTTCGGTGAGTTGTACCTGCATCACAATTTCGTCGTCGCGCTGCTGAACGACCTGTTCGGAGTCCAGGCCCGCGGCGGCTGCTCGTGTGCCGGCCCCTACGGTCACCGCCTGCTCGCCATCGACGCCGCCCGCTCCCGCGCGCTGGGGGAGGAGGTCAGGCATGGCTGTGAGGGCGTCAAGCCCGGCTGGACGCGTATCAACTTCAACTACTTCATCTCCGACGCCGTCTGCGACTACCTCATCGACGCCGTCGACCTCGTCGCCACCTACGGGCACCGGCTGCTCACCGACTACCGCTTCGATCCGCGCACCGGGCTGTGGCGGCACCGTCGCGGCACCGTCGAACCGCCCCTGCGGCTGGCCGACCTGCACTATGGAACCAACGGCGAGCTCGTCTGCCCGGTCGCGCACGTCCGAGCCGGTGAGGACGTCCTGCCCGGACAACTGTGCAAAGCCCGCGACCTGCTGGTCTCCCTGCCCGACGACGTCGACACACGGCCGCCGGGCCTTCCCGAGGACTTCGAGCGGCTGCGCTGGTTCCCGCTGCCCGCCACGTGCCTGACCCGCTGACGCCTCTTGGTGACCGCGCCTGCTCAGAGGTCCGCTGAGGCTCGCAGCCGCATCGTCCCGCCGTGCCGGCGGCGCACCGCCGTGCGCGTGCCGCCGAAGCGGTCCTCCTGATACACCCCTGGGGTATTTGCATCGGTCTCATCTTTCGAGTACTGTGCACGGCAGATACCCCCAGGGGTATATGGGAGGAGAGAGATGATCAGCGAAGTGGACATCCGGGCGTTCGCCGCCGCGCACGCGGACGGCGCGCCGGTGGTGGACGTCAGGGAGCCGCACGAGTACGCGGCCGGTCATGTGCCCGGTGCCCGCCTGGTTCCCCTGCGGGAGGTCCGGGCTCGGCTGGCGGAGCTCAAGGACCGCCGCACGATTTATGTGATCTGTGCGAGCGGCAACCGCAGCCTGCTCGCCGCCCGGTGGATGGCGGAGGCGGGGATCGACGCCCGTTCCGTGGCCGGAGGCACCGGCGCGTGGATCCGGGCCGGCGGCCCGGTCGCGCGGGGCCTGCGCGAGAACGCCGCTTGACGAGGCGGGGGAGGGAGGCCGGCGATCGACACCCGGTACCGATTGGCCGCCGGTACTTCGGCACCGGCGGCGAGGTCGCGTTCGTAGGCGTCGACTACCGGCTCGAACTTCCCCACGCCCCGTAAGTGCGGCCGGCCGGCCGCATGGTTCAGGACTCCAGCTTCTCCAGTGCGGCGACGAGCCGCCTCGCTGCCTCGTCGGCGACCGGCTTCAGGCCGGGACGATCGCTTACCGAGACCATGACCTGCGGGTCCAGGGCCTCCACGACGGTGTCGTCGCCGTCGGTGCGCACGACGACGTTGCAGGGCAGCAGCAGGCCGATCTGCCGGTCGACGCCGAGCGCCCGGTGCGCGAGCGGCGGGTTGCAGGCTCCGAGGATGAGGTAGTCCTCCATCGTCTCGCCGAGCTTCTCGCGCAGGGTGGCCTGCACGTCGATCTCGGTCAGGACGCCGAAGCCCTCGTCCTTCAGGGCCGCGCGCACCTGCTCGACGGTCTCGCCGAACGGCCGGTGCAGCCGGACAGTGATGGCGTAACTCATGATTCCCCTCCTTGAGACGGCCACGTCAGGTGCCGTCTTCGCGTCCCTTACCCACCCGGGCTATGTCAGCCGCAGCACCGCGCAGCAGGCGCACATGCTCGGTTCCGCCCTGCAGTTCCAGGCGGCGGTACAGCACCGGATTGGCGGTGGCCTGGCTGCGGTGGCAGGCGATCGCCCGGCGCTGCCGGGTGCGGTCGACCGCGAGCGCCTGTCCGAGCTGCAGCTCGGGACGGCCGACGAAGGCGGTGCCGAATTCGGTGTTCAGGGTTTTGGCGACATGGTCGGGCACGGTCCACCCGAGCACGGGCAGTCCCAGTTCACGGCCTGCGAGCAGAGCCGCCCGTGTGGCGTGAACGTGGTCGGGATGGCCGGTGATGCCACCCACGTCGAAGGCCAGCAGATGGCTCGGGCGCACTGCGAAGGCCAGCCGGCGCACCTGCCCGACCAGGTCTCGCAGCGGCGTCCGGTCCAGCCGGCCGTCCGGGTAGCCGAGCAGCTCGGTGCGGGTGACGCCCAGCACCGCGCTCGCTGCGGCCAGTTCCGCGGCCCGGATCTCGGCGAGGTCCCCGGTGGCCGTGCCGAGGGTGGACGCCTCGCCGCGGGTGAAGCAGAGCACCGCGGCCTCGGCTCCCCGGGCGGTCAGATGATCCAGGAGTGCGCCGAGGCCGAAGCTCTCGTCGTCCGGGTGCGCCACCACCGCCACAACGGCGCCGACGCCGTCGAAAAAGCTCTGCTCGCTTGGCCCCATGGCTCCTCCACTGCTCTCCCTTCAGCATACCCCCACGGGTATATGTCGAAAGGGGTGATCCCAGAAAGAGCGGCTGTCCGGCCTCGCGGCAGGGCGGCCCCGACCCAGTGAGGTCGTTCCTTACCCTGGCCCTGAGACGGCCGGATTCCGGTCACCTCGAAGGTCGTCCGGCAGCAACCGAACGGAGATCGATTGTGGACAGTGCCGAGTGGGACCGCCTGTACGCCGGGAGGGATCTGGTCTGGTCGGCGGGGCCGAACCGGTGGGTCGAGGAGGTAGCGGCGGGACTGCCCGCCGGCCGTGCGCTGGATCTGGCGGCCGGTGAGGGGCGCAACGCATTGTGGCTGGCCGAGCGGGGATGGTCGGTCACGGCGGTTGATTTCTCCGCCGTCGCGCTGGACCGCGCCCGATCCCTCGCCGTGCGCCGGCTCGCCGAATCCGCCGACCGCCTCGACCTGGTCGAGGCGGATCTCGGCGAGTACGTCCCGGCCCGGCGCGGCTACGACCTGGTGATCGTCGCCTACCTGCAGGCCGGCGAGGAGTTGCGGCGCCGGGTGCTGCGTGCGGCGGCGGACGCGGTCGCCCCCGGCGGGCTGCTGCTGGTCGTGGCGCACGACAGCGACAACCTGGCGCATGGCGTCGGCGGCCCGCAGGACCCCGCCGTCCTGTACACCGCGGACGATGCGGTGTCCGACATCGACGGCCTCGGGCTGCGGACCGTGCGAGCCGAGCCGCGGTCGCGCGAGGTCAGCGCCGACGGGCGGACCCGGACCGCGATCGACGCGTTTCTGCTCGCCCGCCGCGAGTGAGTCACCTCGCCGATGCCCGGAACCGGGATGCTCCTGCACGGTTTGGACCGTGCATGAGCCCTATTTGAGGACGATGTCCGGCGGCATCGGCGAGCCCGTCCTTGCCGTCGAAGTGGTCGACGAGGGTCTGCGCCGACACGCCCGCGCCTTCTGTGCTAACTTGCTCGTATGACCAATTTGGTCGATCGGCCAACTTCATCGCGCGGCGATCGCCGCCGGCGGCAACTGGTGGACGCCGGAATCGCGTTGCTGGGCAGGGAGGGGTGGCCGGGCGTCTCCACGCGTGCCGTGGCCGAACGCGCCGGCACCAACCCGGGCTTGATCCACTATCACTTCGGCGGCCTGGCCGGGCTGCACGCGGCGATCTTCCGGCGGGCTACGGAGCTCATCATCGGGCCCCTGGCCACCGAACTCCTGGGGGCACCGGACGAGCGGGCGGCGCTGGAAACGATGCGGAGCCTGCTGGCCCGGCCCCCGGACGACGAGCAGGCGGCCCGGCTGGCCGCCGAGCTGATCGTGGGTGCGATGCGCGATCCCGCCCTGGGCGAGATGCTGCGCGATGAGCTTCGCCTGGCCCGCACCCAGATCGCGGACCGTCTTCGGCAGTTGCATCCCGGCTGGCCGTCGGCACGGCCGGCCGGAGTGGCCACCCTGATCGCCGCGTCGATCGACGGGCTGATGCTGCACTACATGATCGACGGTGCTCTTCCGGTCGGCGACGCCCTGGGCGCGGTGGGGGATCTGCTGGAGGGAGGGGCGTGAGGGGCCTCATCGGCGGCGGAGTCGCGGGGCTCACGCCGGCGTACCGGCTGCGGCGCCGCGGCCTCCGACCGGTGGTCGTAGAGCGTGCCCCGCAAAGCCCCGACCTCGCCAAGGAGGACTGAACCATGGAGATCATCGACAGGCCCGCCCCGCCGACCGGCCTGCGCCGCCTGCTGTGGCGGCTGCCCATCCGGTTGTACCGCATGGGGCTGGGGCCGTTGCTGGGACGTCGCATCATGCTGCTCACGCACACCGGCCGCGTCTCCGGCCGGCCGCGCCAGGTCGTCATCGAGGTCGTCCAGAAGGACGGGCACGGCTACGTGGCGGCCTCCGGATTCGGCCCCCGAGCGGACTGGTACCGCAACGTCATGGCCAACCCCGACGTCACCCTCCAGATCGCCGGGAAGCGCATCCAGGCGACCGCCGCCCCCATCGCGACCGACGAAGGCGCCGAGATCATGGCCCGGTACGCCCCCCGCCACCCGGTCGCCGCCCGGCAACTGTGCAAGCTCATGGGCTTCGCCGTCGACGGCAGCGTTGAGGACTACCGCCAGGTCGGACGACACATCCCCTTCGTGCGTTTCACGCCACGGCCCACTCCGCTCCGGACACCGGCGGCCTGAAACGCCTCCGCAGACCAGGCGAACGCTCCGCTTGAAAGCCGGTGAATCCTCTGGAAACTCCGCTGCCGCCCCTGCAAAACCGGCCACCTCGTCAAAGGTGTCGCCGTCCCGCAAAAGTGCAAAGTCACCCGAGAATGAGAAGGGTCACCTGTTGATCACGCACTGTCCCTCGCGGGCCGACACTATTGGACGCCGCTTCAGACGATTGTCTCGTATACAGGTGATCTATGTCTCACCCAGGAGTACCCGTCTCGCCCGGCCGACCGACGAAATCGGTTCGATCTTGAGTAAAGACCGCGGGGGCTGCTAGCTTCGGCCGGTGGACCACATGCGTGCACAGGCGGAGGCGATCGCGGACTTCGCGGCGGCTCTACGGGAGCTGCGCGAATCGGTTGGCAACCCGCCTTTCCGGGAGATGTCCGGTCGGTCGGGAGCGATCTCGCACACCACGTTACATGAGGCCACCAAGGGCAACAGACTCCCGAGTTGGGGGACCACCGCCGAGTTCGTCAAGGCGTGTGGTGCGGACCCGGCCGCGTATCGCGAACGCTGGGAGAAAGCGAACCTGGCGGTCAGGTCGGCGAGTGCCGGAAAGCCCGCGACCGCCGCGGACAGCGCTGCGGCCCGCCCGTCCGGTGGAACCGCGGCCTCCGCCACGAGCACCGCGGAACGGCAGGCCGTGCACATCGCCATCGGGGCGCAAGCACCCGGGCCGGCCGACGAGACCCCGGCATCCGTGCCCCCGCCGCCACCGCCCGCCGACGAGAGCGCGGGTGACGTCCAGCCGGCCCTCCCCGCGCCGGGGGGCCGGAGGCGATTCCGGCCGGCCCGCCCGGTCGCGGTCGCGCTGGTGACGGCGGCCATCGGTGTGGGCGCGGTGGGCGTCATCGTGGTCACCCTCGATCGCGACTCCGGGGCCGGCGGGGACGGTCCGAAGCCTTTCGGCAGCCTGTCGGAGGCCGCGCCGTCTCCGGCCGACTGCCCGGTGCACGCGCCCAACCCGGCGTCGGCCCCGCCGATGCACAAGGGCGATGCCGCCGCGTTCATCGCGGACATGACGCTGCCCGACTGCACGCGCGTCGGCGCGGGCAAGACCGTGACCAAGGTATGGCGGCTCAAGAACGTCGGGAAAGTGCCGTGGAAGGGGTATTCGCTGCGCCGCCTCGACCTCCCGCAGCAGGCCGATCAGTGCCAGACCATCTCCGATGTGCCGATCAACGACACGCGGCCAGGCGGGCTGGTCGACATCCGGACCGACATCACCACGCCGAAGAAGCCGGGCCTGTGCTACGTGCGGTTCAAGATGGTGGACCCTTCGGGAAGGGTCGCGTTCCCCGGAAACCGCCCGGTCAACTTCCAGATCATCGTCGAGGGACCCTAGTTCCCCGCCGGGGAGGGGCACGGCGGGGAACCAGGGGCCGGACGGTCTGCGGGTTTAGGAGAGAACGATCCCGCTGTAGTAGGCCCTGAGGATCCTGGAGTAGCTCCAGCCCGCCTTGGCCTTATCGCGAGAGCCGTACTGCGACATCCAGTCTCCGGTGACCCACCCGCCGCACGCCGTCGTCGTGGAGCAGTACTGGGCCTGGAAGATCTTTCCGCCGCGGGTCATCTTGGTGCCCCACGTCGCGTCCACCGCGGCGTTCGTCGACGCCTTCGCGGAGCCGGGCTTGTACACCTGGCTCGACGTGCTGTCGTAGACGTCGAAGCACTGGCCGCCCGACGTCTTGCGCGTCGAGTGCAGCGCCCAGTACCAGCCGTAGCTCTTGACGGCCATCGCCCCGGACCTGAGGGACTCCCTCGGCCAGCTCGGCACCCATTCGTTGGGCAGGACGTTCTTGACGTAGGTCTTGAACGACACCCGGTCCACGCGCCCGAGGGACGTCCGGTACACCAGGATCGTCGTGGGCGGTTTGCTGTTCGTGCCGTCGGTCTTGCACCCGCCCGGCGCGGAGCTCAGGTACTTG
>NZ_BCQQ01000122.1 GCF_001552155.1 Actinomadura formosensis NBRC 14204
GCCCGCGCACTCGACGCCTCCGACGGGCCGACCCGCACCGGGCAGTTCGTCGGGACGCCGAACTACCTGCCGCCCGAACTGCTGCGCGGCGAGCAGGTGACGCCCACGTCCGACGTGTTCTCGTGGGGCTGCGTCGTCGCCTACGCCGGGACGGGGGCCGCGCCGTTCGCGGGCAACACCGTCCCGGAGATCTTCTACCGCGTCGTGCACGAGGAGCCGAAGCTGGACGGGCTCGACTCCGGCCTGCGGGACGTCGTCGCCGCCGCGCTCGACAAGGACCCGCGCCGCCGCCCGTCCGTCCAGGAGGTGCTCGGGCGGCTCGTCGGCAACGGGACCACGGACCCGGCGACGCTCGCCGAGACCGTCCAGGCGGGCTGGCACCGGCCCGCCGCCGGACCCGCCACGCAGCCGGCCGCCGCGCCCACGGCGTTCCAGCAGCCGGCCGCCCCGCACGGCACCGACACCACCCGCCGCGACACCCGCCCCGGTCCCGGCCCCCGGCCGGGCGGCGGGAGTCTTCCCCGCCGCCCGCTGCTCATCGGGGGCGCGGCCGTCGCGGTGCTCCTGCTCGCCGTCGTCGGGCTCACCGTCCTGCGTCCGGACGGCCCGCCCGACGACCTCGCGACCGCGTTCAGCGACGCGTTCTCCAACACCGGCTCCAACTGGGGCGACATGTACGACAACACCTACGGCTACGAGAACGGCAAGTACCGCATGCAGACCAGCACCACCGCCGGTGAGGTCGCGCGCTGGGTGCCGAAGGCCAGGGTGGAGGACTTCCCCGACCCGATCCTGGCGACCGTGACGGTGTCCGTCGAGCAGGGTGCCGCGGACAGCATGTTCGGCCTGCTCTGCCGGGCGACCGGAGAGGACAAGAACAAGAAGCAGTACATGTTCCTCGTCCGCCACGACGGCAAGGGCGCGGTGCTCCGCAAGGTCAACGCGGACCGCGGAACGAAGGACCTCGCGACCCCCGACTCCGTCCCCGGCTTCGACGCCAAGGGGCCGAACAAGGTGCAGGCCGCCTGCGAGGGTCAGGAGAAGGACGGCCCGAAGGTCCGGCTGCGGCTCTGGGTGAACGGCGAGAAGGTCATCGACGAGACCGACACCGACCAGCCGCTCCCCAACGGGTGGGTCGGGCTGCAGATCCAGCGGGGCGGCAACGCGGCCGAGCAGATCGTCGCCGACTTCGACGACTTCGACATGTCGAAGATCCGCGGCTAGGCCCCGGCGGGCAGGTAGCCGTTCGTCCAGCGGGTCAGCTCCTCGAACACCCGGGTGCGGGCGGGTTCGGCGGACAGCACCAGGTCGTGCAGGCCGCCCTCGATCCGGACGAGCGTGACATGCCATCCGATCCTGGGCGCCCAGCGGGCCATGTGCTCGACGTCCAGGACGGCGTCGGCGCCCGTCACGTCCAGCACCCTGCGGGTCGGGCGGATGCTGCGCGCCGACGCCATGACGAGGACCGGCACGTCCACGTCCAGGCCCCGGTGCAGGCGGAACTGACCGCGGCGGACCGCGGCGAGCCACGCCGCCCGCACCGGGAACCCGAGCAGCGGCTTCCAGCCGAGGTCGAAGTCCCACTCGCCCTCGTGCTCGCGGTGCAGACTGCGCGGATACAGGTCGGACACGCCCGCCGGCAGCTTGGCCTTCGGGAACCGTGACCGCAGCGCCCGCGCGAGCCCGGCGCCCGCCTTGCGCATGAGGAGCGGCTCGGCGAGGTCGAAGAACGGGCTGTTGAGGAACAGGCCGTCCACCAGGCCCTTGCCCCGGACCCTGTCGGCCCACAGCACGGCGATCAGGCCGCCGGTCGAGTGGCCGTTCAGCAGAAGCGTGTCGTGGCCGTCCACGTCCCGGATGATCCGGACCGCCTCGTCGATCTCCGGGAAGTAGTCCGACAGGCTCTCGACGTAGTTCGGCGTCTGGTGCGGGCGCAGCGACCGCCCGTACTTGCGCAGGTCGAGCGCGTAGAAGTCGAAGCCGAGGTCCATGTAGAAGTCGGCCAGGTGCTTCTGGAAGAAGTAGTCGATGAAGCCGTGCACGTACAGCACCGCCCGCCGGGACGGGTCGGTGCGGCGCCGCCGCACGAGCGTCGCCACGACCTCGCCCTCGGCGTCCCGGCCCATCGGCAGCTCGATCGCCTCGTATCCGGGGCCGAGCACGTCGTCCGTCACGTCCACGCTTCCTCCCATCCGCAGAGTCCCAGCGTACGGGTGGAGGGCCGGCGTCCCGCAGCCGGGCGAGGCGGGGTTCAGTCCTTGCGGCCGGTGGCGGCGATGGTGACGCCGAGGCCGATCATCATCAGGCCGCCGGTGCCGCCGAGCACGGCGAGGCGGCGGGGCGAGCGGGCGAGCCAGTCGCGGGCCGTCCCGGCGGCGATGCCCCACACGCTGTCGCTGAGCAGCATGATGACCGCGAAGACCGCCCCGAAGACCGTCATCTGGAGCGGGACGTGCCCCTGCTCGCGGACGACGAACTGCGGCAGCACGGCCGCGAAGAACACCGTCGTCTTCGGGTTCGTGACGCCGACGACGAAGCCCTGCCGGAGCGCCCGGCCACCGGCGGCGCCCGGACCGTCCGCGCCGATGGCCTCCCGCAGCGAGCGCCGGTGCCGGATGGCCTGGACGCCGAGGTAGACGATGTAGACCGCGCCCACGATCTTCAGCGCGCTGAACACGACCACGGAGCGTTCCACGAGCGATCCGATGCCGACCGCGACGGCGACGGTCAGCACGAGCGCGGCGAGCACCCCGCCGACGACACCGGCGAGTGCGGTGCGGCGACCGTGCGCCAGCGCCCGGCCGACCACGAACAGGACGGACGGCCCGGGGATGACGATGATGGCCAGCGCCACCGCCGAGAAGGCCAGTAGCTGATGCAGCGAAACCATGTCGGCACAAACTACGCCGCATGTCCGGCGTTCCCCACCGGTTATCCGAGCGAGCGGAGCGGCATGCCGGCGCGGCGCGTGCCGTCCCCTCCGTGGTGCCCTTCAGCCCGGGAGGACGTCCCACACACCGCCGCGGCGCACCATCAGGTTGTGGGTGAGCAGGTTCCCGGCGGGCACCTCCCACGCGGGGTCGGCGGCGTCGCGGTCCTGGGCCCACACCTGCGCGACCGCCCAGCGCAACCGGTCGATGCCGTCCGGATGGCCGGTTCCGGACGCCACGAACACATCGCGCGCGGGCACCGCGACGACGAGATCGCCCTCCACGTCCTGGGCCAGCTTCTCCAGGAACCCGTCGTCCAGCAGAAGCCCCGACTCCAGGGTTCCGCGCCCGGCCGCCCCACCGAGCGACACCGTCACGGCGCGGACGTCGGGGTACCAGCTGAGGCCCAGCTCCGGCCGCAGGTCGCGCAGGTTGATCACCGCGCGGCGGCGCAGCTCGCCCGGCGCCACGCCCAGCTCGGCGCAGTGCCGGCGGGCCACATGCTCGTAGCGGCGGCCGGACGGGGCGCCCTCGTCGGCGATCTCCAGCGCGTAGGTGATGTAGAGGTCACCGGCGAACGGGTCGCGGATCGGCTCCTCCTCCGCGGGCAGCGGGAACTCCAGCTGGATCTCGGCCGGCACCCGTGCCTTCAGCAGCGGGACGATGAGACTGGACCGCGGCTCGGTCACGGAACGTTCCTCCTGATGCCTGTTGCGGCCTGAGTGGCTCACCCTACCGCCGCGGCGGGGACGTCCGTGCGTGACCGGACGGCGCCTCCGGTGCCCCGCCGGGAGGGACTACCGGCAGGCCCGGCGGCGCGCCCCGCTCGATGATCCGCCACACGGCGCCGGTGTCGAGGTGCTCCTCGACGAGATCGCCGAGCGCGTCCAGGGTCGCCTCCCGCAGCGCCGCGAACGACACGCCGGGCGCGGGGGTGAAGTCCCTTTCCGCCCGCTCGGCCACGTCCTTGAGGAACGCCCTTCTGAACCCGTCGTTCTCCATGGCGCCGTGCCAGGTCGTCCCCCACACGGCGTCCTTCCGGCAGCCGTCCAGGAAAGGTTCTCCCTGCGCGGTCACGATTCCGTGGTGGATCTCGTAGGCATGGACGTCCTCGCCATAGGCGCGTCCCGTGGGCCGCCCGAGGGTCTTCTCCTCCCCGAATTCGACTCGCGCGGGCAGGAGCCCGAGACCTTGGACGCGTCCGGCCCTGCACTCGACGTCGTCCACGATCTCTTCGGCGAGCATCTGGTAGCCGCCGCAGATACCGAGCACGGGCCGCCCCTCTTTGGCCCGCTTCTCGATCTCGTCGGCCATTCCCCTGTCGCGAAGCCAGGCCAGGTCGTTCACCGTGGCCCTGGTGCCCGGCAGGACGACGAGGTCGGCCTCGGCCAGATCCCCCGCGCTCGCCGCGTACCGGACGACGACCCCCGGTTCGCAGGCCAGGGCGTCCATGTCCGTGAAATTCGAGATGCGCGGGAACCGGACGACGGCTATTCGCAGCGTCTCTCTCCCGTACGGCCCCTTCGCGTCCGGCCTCGGCGCATCCAAGGCCAGGGTGTCCTCGGAGTCGAGATACAGCCCGAGCTTCCACGGCAGCACGCCCAGCGTCGGGCGCCCGGTCAGCATCCGCAGCTGCTCCAAGCCCGGCTCCAGCAGTTCGTGCGCGCCCCGGAACTTGTTGATGACGAACCCGGCGACGAGAGCCTGATCCGCGGGCTCCATCAGGGCGACCGTCCCGTACAGGGACGCGAAGACACCGCCCCTGTCGATATCGCCGACGACGACGACCGGCAGTTCCGCCGCCCGCGCCAGCCCCATGTTCACGATGTCGCCGGCCCGCAGATTGATCTCGGCCGGGCTCCCGGCGCCCTCGCACACCACGACGTCGTACTCGGCGCGCAACTCGGCGAGACTCTCCAGGACCACACCCTTGAGCCGTTCCTTGTGCCGCCCGTACTGCAGCGCATCGACCTCCGCCACCGGCCGCCCCAGAAGGACGACCTGACTGCGCCGATCACTGCCCGGCTTGAGCAGCACGGGATTCATGACGGCCCTGGGCTCGACCCCCGCCGCCTGGGCCTGCATGTACTGCGCCCGCCCGATCTCCGCCCCGTCCCCCGTCACCATCGAATTCAGCGACATGTTCTGGGCCTTGAACGGCGCGACCTTCACCCCCTGCCTGGCCAGCCACCGGCACAACCCCGCCGTGACGACGCTCTTCCCCGCATCGGACGTCGTCCCCGCCACGAGGAGCCCGCTCACCGCAGCACCCCGATGACGGCCGCCGCCGCGAACGTGACCGCCGCCGACAGCCGGACGGCCCTCCTGATGTCCCGCACCTCGGGAGCCCTGCCGTCCCCCATCTCGGGCCGCCGCTCGACCCGCCCCCCGTAAGCGTTCACGCCCCCGAGCCGCACACCGAGCGCCCCGGCGAACGCCGCCTCGACCCGTCCGGCATTGGGACTCGGATGCTTCCTCCCGTCCCTGCGGAGAACCCGCCAGGCCCCGCCCCCCGAGCAGGCCACGACCAGCGCCCCGGTCACCCTCGCGGGAACCCAGTTGGCGGCGTCGTCAAGCCGGGCCGCCGCCCACCCGAACCGCTCATACCTCGGATTCCGGTACCCGACCATCGCGTCGAGCGTGTTCACCGCCCGGTACATCAGCAACCCGGGAATGCCCGCCACCGCCCCCCACAGCAAAGGGGCCACCGAAGCGTCCGACGTGTTCTCGGCGACCGACTCCACAACCGCCCGGCTCACCCCGGCGGCGTCCAGCCCGTTCGGATCCCGTGCGCACAGATGCGGAAGCCGTTCCCTGGCCGCCTCCAAATCCCCCCGCTCCAGCACCCGGGCCATGACGAGCCCCTCACGCCCGAGCGACGTCCCCCCGAGCACGGCCCAAGTGACCCCGGCCGTGCTGAGAGCGTGCACGACAGGCCGCCGGCTCACCTTCTCCAACACGACACCGACCGCACCCGCGCCCCCCACGAGAACCCCGGCATGGACGATCCCACGCCACCGGGAATCCGCGTAAACGCACCGCTCGACGACCCCGGCGACACGCCCGAACCCCGCGACCGGATGCCACCGCCGCGGATCCCCCAGAAAGGCGTCGAGCACGACCCCCAGCACGAGCCCCTCAGCAGAGACACGCATCAAGCTCATCCCAGTGCCTCTCCAGCCAGTCCTGCGCCCGCCGAATCCGCGGCCCCGCGCCGCCCTGCCAGATCCGGGCCCATCCCCCACCGCGCTCCGCCCTCTCCCTCATCGCCCGATACGACCGCTCGAACCTCACCCGCGCCGCCGGCAGCACGTCCCGCCGCAGCTCACGCTCCAACCCGTACGCATCACAGAAGACCCGCAGCCTCCGCCCCACATCGGCCCGGTACAACAGCGCATCCCGATCGGCCGGATCCTCGATGGGCCCCCAATGCCGCAACGCCGTGACCACATCGAACAACCGCGTAGTGGGCCGCGCCAGATCGAAATCGATCAGCGCCGCGGGCACACCGGCCCGGAAGACGACATTCTCCGGGGTCACATCGCAGTGCCCGACGACTTCGGGCTCCCCGTCCATATTGGAGGTGTCCTCGTCCCAGTACGTCCCCTCCGGCACCTCATAGGACGCGACCGCCTCGTGGTACCGCCGCAGCAGCCGCCCGACACCCCGAAGCGCGTCCTCCGAAACGACATACGCCGCGAGCGGCCGATGCGGTACCTCCCCCGGCACCCAGCTGAGCACCTCCCGCCCCCGCTCATCGACCCCCAGCACCCGCGGCGCCGCGTCGAACCCCACCTTCTCCAGATGCCGCAGCAACCCGTGCACGGCCGGGCTGTGCGCCCGCAACGGCCTCCGCACCGTCTCCCCGACCCGCACCACACCCTCCGACACGTCCCCGCCGGAGAGCGGCACCTCAATGTCCACCGCCACAGCACCCAAAGATAGATCCCCAACCCCATCCCCACGGCCCGTTCACCCATGGTGGTGGCGTGATAGATGTGGAGCTGAAGGACCCGCACCCTTACACTGTGTCCCGGCGTCCCGCCGGGCGCCGGGCGCCCGTAGCTCAGCTGGACAGAGCATCGGACTTCTAATCCGACGGTCGCGGGTTCGAATCCTGCCGGGCGCGCCCCTCTTATCAGCCGATCAAGGCTTTGACCTGCGAGGATCTCTCTCGCTCCGGTTCCGCCGGATGCAGCCGGATGCCACCGAAGGCAGCCGCGCGGCACCGCTCCCGGAATATACGCGGAATGACCTGGGCCGCGTTTGCCCAGGTCAGCACACAAGAGAAGAGAGGCCCCGGAACGCCCCGGAGCCTCTCCACCACAGTTGCCGATCATGCCGCCAACGGGGACTCGATCTGTTCGGGCATGAGGGCCAGGGCGCGAGCCCGCTTCCAGACCTGCGCGTAGGCCGAGCCAGAGAACGACCGGCCGCTACTGGTGACGAACAGCCGTCCGTCCTCGGCCGTCCCGAAGGTGTCGAGGTGTTCCCGAAGAATCGCCACCAGCTCAGGCGGGATCGGGACCGGCCGGACGATGTCATCGTCCCGATGCTTGAGGCCCCGATCGTCGAAGGTCTCCCCCGAGTCGGTGTACCGCTTGTTCGTCTGGGGCCGGGTCTTCTTGAGGTTGATCAGGCCCCAGCCGGTTGCCGGAAGTTCGCAGTCCTGCCGCCGCAGGCCCGCCGCCTCAGCCGGACGAAGGCCGGCGAAGTACATGCACGCGAACATCGTCCGCAGCCGAGGCCCGCGCGACCGGCCGACATAGGACACCGCCGTCAGCAGTTCCCGAGCTTGGGCCGGGTTCACCACGACGCGCCGGTCAACGGCCCCGTTCTGCTTTGGCGGACGCCACTTCACGCGGTCAAGGGGCGGCGGCGCTCAGACCGCTGCGCGGCCCCGCGCCAGGCCGCCCGGAGCGTGCGGCGTGGGCGCCGGTCACCGGACGGCCGCGCCGGACCGCGCATCGCGCCACGCCCGCCGGCCCCGCCCCGAACGGCCAACGCGGGGGCGCGCCGCCGCCACTCATTCAGCGAAGCCACCTGCGCCAAAGAACCCATGTGCACCACAACAGAGCTGCCCCGATGAGAGCCTCCAAGCAGCGCACCCACCACAGCGCTTCCCCGGCCAATGCCAAGACCAGCACCAGAACCAACCCCAGCCAGCCGACCAGCACAACCGCTATGCGTCGAAGCACGCGAGACAGCATTCCGGGAGCCTAACCCGCGGCAGCGCATCGTTGATAGCCGAGCTGGAAGGGTGCGGGGCTCCCCCGACCCGGGGTGTTGAGGATGGCGGCGGCCGGAACCTGTCAAGGGCGCCCTTCGGGCGTCACTACGTGATGGCTACGCCACCCTTGACAGAACCCGTCCGCCGCTAGGTACAGGTCTCGACGGGTCGGGGGAAGGAAGGTGGGGAAGAACAGCGGCTACGCCGCTACCCCATCCACAGGATGTCGATGATGCGCAGCGTCTCAGCCTCGTCGTCGACCAGCAGCGTGAGCATGCCCTCGCCGTTCGCGCTAAAGAAGGCGTGTCGGATGGCTGTCTGGCCTGGCCGTTCAGGCACCGCATCCCATGGCGTTTCCAGGAGGTCAAGGAGGCGCTCAAGTAGTGGGCCGTCGCGGACTTCGTTGGGGAGCCCGTTCAGCTCGTACAGCGCGCGTCCGTGGAAGCCGTCCCAGCGGTACGTCACACCCGGCCTTCCCAGCCCGGAGGGGTGTAGCGGACGAAGCTGTCTTCCCTGCCCTGTAGGGCGTCCTGCACCGCTTCTTCGTAGCCGGGACGGTCGTAGGCGATGGCCCGCAGGCGCCACCGGCGCAGCAGGGCTTGGACCTGCTTGAACCGCGCCAGGTCGTGAGCCGCGTCGAGCGCCTCGTCATACTCGGCCCGGAACTGGTCACGATGCGCCGGCGGGAGCGCATCGAAGATCGCGGCCGGATCCTCACCTGGATCGCGCGGCGCGGTCGGTTCCTCGGGCTGAGCGGTCATGATGTCCAATCTACCTGTGAGCCCGGCAGGGCGTGGAGACTCCCGCGGAGCAGAGAGTGGCCTCACGAGCAAGATCCGGAACATGCACGAATGATCTTGCGTGGCGCACGGTACTGCCGGAGAGTACGCGCAGGTGGGCGCGGACACGGAGCCACCGGAGAGCTTCGGACTTCTAAGACGTCATCTCATTTGGTTTGGTGGCGGTAGCCTGCGGTCGTGGAGATGGTCGAGCGGCTGGTGCCCGAGGAGTTGTGGGAGCTGTTCCAGCGGGTGGTGCCGCCCGCTCCGACGCGGCCGCAGGGGGGTGGCCGGCGCCGGTACGGGGATCGTGAGGTGCTGGCGGCGATCATCTTCGTGGCCACCACGGGTTGTACGTGGCAGCAGTTGCCGCCGGTGTTCGGGCCGTCGGGTCCTACCGCGCACCGGCGCTTCACCGAGTGGACGGCCGCGCGGGTGTGGGGCAAGCTGCATCGCCTGGTGCTGGACGAGCTGGGCGCGCGCGGAGAACTCGACTGGTCGCGGTGCGCGATCGACTCGGTCAGTGTCCGCGCCGCCAAAGGGGGGAGCTGACAGGCCCGAATCCTGTAGACCGCGGCAAGCGTGGGGCGAAGATCCATCTGCTGGTCGATCGTGCCGGCCTGCCGCTGTCTGTCGGGATCTCGGCGGCCGGCACCCACGACAAGCTCGCGCTGGAGCCGCTGGTGCGGGGCATCGCGCCGATCCGCTCCCGGCACGGGCCGCGCCGGCGCCGCCCGGCCAAGCTGCACGGCGACAAGGGCTACGACTACGCCGACCTGCGGCGCTGGCTACACAGGCGGGGCATCACCCCGCGCATCGCCCGACGCGACATCGAGTCCTCCGACCAGCTCGGGCGGCACCGCTGGGTGGTGGAACGGACGGTGTCCTGGCTGAGCGGCTGCCGCCGACTGCACCGCCGCTACGAACGCAAACCCGAGCACTTCCTCGCCTTCGTCGGCATCGCCGCCACCCTCATCTGTCACCGCCGCCTCGCCAAATGAGATGACTTCTTAGTGCCCGGCGAGCGAACCGAAGGCTCAGGTTTTCGGGGTGCCGGGTCGAGGTCTTTGCGCGGAGGGTCCTGCGGCTCGGTTTCGGCCGGTACGCGTACCAGCCAGATGGCGCACACGGCGGTGACCGCGGCCATGAGGACCAGCAGGACCCGGTAGTCGACGACTAGGGGCAGTGCCGTGCCGAGGGCGATGGAGACGGTCTGCGGAGTGCTGACGACGCCCATCGCCGCGGTCAGTGCTCGGCCGCGCAGGGCGTCGGGCGTTCGTCGCTGCACCGCCATGACCAGACCGACGGTCGTCCAGCACATGCCGAAGCCGAAAAGGAACGCCCCCACCGCCACCGGGGGGATGGCGGGCGCCAGATAGACCAAGGACGCCACCGTGACCAGGGCGATGCCCAGCATCACCGTGCGCAGGTCGCCTACGCGGCGGATGGCGGCGCCCGCCGCCAGGCCGGCACAGATCGCGCCCGCGCCCTGCACACTGCTCAGCACGCCGACGAACACGGGAGCGCGGTGAAGCCCGTCGTCGACGATGGAGAAGATGAGAGTCTGAGAGAAGCCCGTCACCAGCATGGCAAGGCCCAGTGCGCCCACCAGCGTGCGCAGTGGCGGGACCGGTAGATGTGACGCAGGCCCGACAGCACCTCTTCGCGCAACTCCAGTGCACCGGTGACGTGACGCTGGTCACCGGGCGCCCGGATGAGCCACACGCATACCGCGGCCACCAGGAACGTCGCCGCGTCCAGCAGAGCCACTGCGTGGCCGCCCACCACTGTGAACAACGCCGCGCCGAAGAGGGGAGCCAGCAACTTCACTCCGTCGGCGGAGGTCTGCAGCGGGCCGTTGGCGTCGGGGAGTGCGTCCTCGTCCACGATCGCCGGGACGAGGGCGGCCTGGGTGGCGGTGATGATCACAGCGGCGATGCCGTAGCAGAGGATGGTCGCGTACAGCAGCCAGACCTGGCCCTCGCCGCGCACCAGCAGGCCGAGCAGCATGACGCCCGCCATCGCCAGGTTGGTCACGATGAAGATCTGGCGCCGCGGGAACCTGTCGATGAGCACCCCGGCGAACGGGGCGAACAGGAACGGCAGGGCGACGAAGAAGAACGCGCCGCCCGCCGCGGCATTGCTGCCGGTCAGCTCTTTTACCCAGATGCCGAAGGCAATGATGAGTGCCCGGTCACCCAGGGTCGACAAGGACTAGCCGATGATCAGGAGCCGGAACCCACGATTGGTCAGCAGAACCCTCACAGGCGACCTCCTCGGCGGTGAGGCGGAACTACAAGATCATGCCATAGCGGAGCGTGCGGGGATATGGAAGGCCGGTGGCCGGATCCGGCACTCGGCAATTCCGCCTTGCCCATTTACCATCGGTAAAGATCATGTTTCGGATGATCTATCGGAAACCTGAGCGACAGCGCCGTCGCCCTCTCGGCAACCCCGTCCGGGATGCGACGAACGGGCCTGAGGCCGCTCGCCGGTAGCCGTCCGTGCGAGGAGGTCGATATGTCGGAGGCGCCGGCCGCAGACCCGGCCGCGGGACTCGCGGAGCCCGCGGCGCTGCTGGATCCCTACTCCCTCTTCGGCCGCCTGCGCGAGAGCGCGCCCGTCTACCGCAGCGCCTTCCTCGACTCCTGGGTGGTGACCCGGTACGACGACTGCGCCGCGGTGCTGCGCGACACGGAATCGTTCGCCTCGGACTGGCGCCGGATCGGCGAGGTCGTACCGGAGCCGTTGCTGAGCATCCAGTCACTCGACCCGCCCGAGCACACGGCCATCCGGCACTTCATGGTCGACGCGGTCCGCAGTCTCGACCTGGGCATGCTGCGCGAGCGCATCGCCGCGCAGGTCCGCGCCCGAGCCGAGCGGCTGCGCGCGGCCGGGGAGTTCGACTGCGTGTCCGACCTCACCGCGCCACTCGCACTGGACACCATCACCGCGGTGCTCGGGGTGCCGCCCATCGACGCCGCGTGGTTCCTGCCCGTGTCGCAGACGATCGTGAACGGCATGGACGCCGGGATCTGGCCGGAGACCGCCGGACCCGCCGTGCGAGCCCGCGCTGAGCTGGCCGAATACACCGGCCGGTGGCTGGACGACCCGCCGGCGGACGGGCTGGTGGCGCATGTGGCGGCCAAGGCGCCCGGCTCCGGCATCGCGCGCCCGGTGCTGCTGAACACGCTGCGGGCCGTCCTGCACGCCGGGTTCGAATCGGCGGGGCGGCTGCTCAGCAACGCTCTGGTCATCCTGCTGAACGCGCCGGACATTTTGGCACGTTTCACCCGGGCTGACCTGTCACTCGCAGTGGAGGAACTGGTCCGGTACGTGACGCCGGTGCAGGCCGACGGGCGGGCGTGTGTACGGAGGACGCGCGTCGGCGGCCATGTCATCGCGCCCGGCGAAGCGGTGACGCTGCTGCTGGCCGCCGCGAACCGGGATCCGGCCAAGTTCGCCGAGCCCGACGAGCTGGACTTCACCCGCCATCCCAACCCGCATCTGGGGTTCGGCCGGGGCGCCCACTCGTGCCTCGGGCAGTCGCTGGCGGTCCTCCAGGCACAGGTCTTCCTCGGCCTGCTCGCGACCGAGTTCCCAGGCATCCGCCTTGCCGACGAGCCCGTCTACCACCGGAACCTCACGCTGCGAGGCGTGGCTCGACTCAGAGTCCGCCTCAGCTGACCGACCTCAGATCCGTCTTGACAGAAAGGAGGTGGCACGGATGCGTTACCTCCACTGAGTGACATAGAGGGTGCCCGGCATATCGGGGCACGCTTCCCACCCGCCCCGATATGCCGGGCATTCATTATTCACCGCGCGGCCAGCCTCAGAGACTATCTGCGCATATCAGCATGGTTTCTGTTTCTTGGCATTACATGTCTTCCTCTGGAGCGCTGATGAGGGTGTTCGTTCGCACAAAATCCGTATTGGTGACCGGCCTCGTCACCATAACCGCCACCATCCTTTCGGTCGCTCCACCGTCCGCCACCCCCCACGCCGCCGCAACCTCACCCCACGCGACATCGGCCCACGCGGCGTCCGCCCACGTGGCGGCAGGTCGTTCGGGCGGTAGGTCTGGGGAGCTGTGGCTGGCGCGGCTGTTGGCGGGGTCCACCAGTGGCGGCGACGCCTGGCGGCACCTGCGTGTCCTCGACCAGATCGCCGCACGGAACGGCGGGGTGCGCGCCACCGGCACGCCGGGGTTCGAGGCCTCCGCGCGCTACGCCGCCCAGGTGCTCACCGCCGCCGGCTACCGCGTTCACCAGCAGCAAGTGCCGTACACCGACTATCGGGTCGACGCGGAGAGCGCGACGGTGACCGCGCCCGCCGCCCGGCAGGTGCGCGCGCTGGTCATGCGCTGGTCACCCGTCACCCCGCCCGGCGGTCTCGACGCCCACCTCGTCGTGCCCCGGGCCACGACGGGCGACACCGCCGGATGCTCCGCCGCCGACTACGACGGGCTGCCCGTGGCCGGATCCATCGTGCTCGTACAGCGCGGATCCTGCGGCTACACGGCACAGCAACGCGTTGCCGCCGGGCTCGGCGCGCGGGCGATGCTGATCTACCTGTCCACGCCGAGTCCGAACAACATCTACCGGCTGCACGCGTTCAACCCGCAGGCGTTCACCATCCCGGTGGCCAGCGTCACGCAGGCGCAGGCCGAACAGCTCGCCCAGGAGGCCGCGCAGCACCAGGTGCGGCTGCGTCTCGACCTACGCGGGCACGAGGTCGCGGGAGTCACCACCAACCTGTTCGCCGAGACGCGCGGCGGCAGCGACGACCGCACCGTCATGGCCGGCGCCCATCTGGACAGCGTGACCGAAGCACCCGGCATCAACGACAACGCCGCCGCGGCCGCCGCGCTGATGGCGACCGCGCTGCGGCTGGCTCCCCATCAGGACAAGGTGCGCCACAAAGTACGGTTCGCGCTGTGGGGGGCCGAGGAGCTCATCGACATCGGCTCCAACTACTACGTGCGCAACCTGCCACCGGCCGAACGCGCCAAGATCGCGCTCTACCTCAACTTCGAACTGATCGCCGCGCCGAACGGGGTGCGGTTCGTTCTCGACGGGGATGCGAGCGAGCAGCCGCCGGGCACCCCGCCGGGCCCGGCGGGTTCGCAGGTCGTGGAGAAGGTCTTCAAGGACTACTTCGACCGCGCCGGACTGCCCTACGAAAGCCACGACCTGCGGGCCGTCGGCTCCGATCACGAGCCCTTCATGGCCGCGGGCATCCCGGTCGGCGGCCTGAACGGCGGCGTCCTCGGGGTCAAGACCGCCGCGCAGGCGGCGCGGTTCGGCGGGACGGCCGGGCAGCTGTACGACCCCTGCTACCACCAGCCATGCGACACGATCAGCAACCTCGACCGCCGGGCTCTCGATGAGAACGTGCCCGCCATCGCGTGGGCCGTGGGCCGCTTCGCCCTCGACGTCTCCGATCTGCCCGCCGGCGGCGCCCAGGAGCAGCGACCATGACGACGTACCACCAGGCCATCGAATCGCTGGCGGATCCGCCCGCCGCCTACCCGCCGTCGTCGCCGATGCGGCTCAGCTTCGACGTCGACGCGCTGCGCGCCGACCTCGACCTGCTGCGGCACCGGCGGTGGCGCGCCCAGCGCGCTTACAGCCAGGACGGCGCCGCCACAGAGTCCGGCGTGGACTGGCGCATCCTGCCGCTGCGCAGCGTCGGCGGCGATCCGGTACGGACCGACCCGGGCGGCGCGGGCCTGACCGACTTCGCCGACACCCCGTGGCTGGCCGGCGCCCCGGCCCTCGCACAGGTCATCGACGCCCTGCCGGCGCCGGTCCGGGGCGTACGGCTGATCGCCCTGGGCGCGGGTGCGACCGTGCACGAGCACCGCGACTACAAGTACGGGTTCGAACGCGGGCTCCTGCGGCTGCACGTGCCGATCGACACCAACCCGGACGCCGTCGTGGTCATCGACGGCGTGTCCGAGCACTGGACGGCGGGACGGTTGTGGTTCGGCGACTTCGGCCGAAGGCACTACGTGGCGAACGGCGGGGACCGCCCTCGGGTGCACATGGTGCTCGACTGCCTGGTCAGCCGGGAGGTCGTCGGGTTGTTGCCGGACGAGTTCCGGGAGCTGCTGCCGCTGAGCGAGGTGATGTTCGCCCGCGATCCGGTGCCGCTCACCGCGTCCGAACGCGACCGGCTGTGCTGCCGGTTCCGGCTGCCAGGCGACTTCGCGCAGTGGTCAGAGGAGGAGGTCGAGGCCAGGCCCGACAGCGACGCCGCGGTCCTCGTGCACGAGGACCGGCTCGTCCTCGCCATCGACGGCGAGCCCGCCTTCGGCCTGGTGCATCTCGGGCTGGGCGAGTTCCGCCTCAGCGGCTGGAGCGAGGAACGCACCATCGCCATCGAGTCCACCGGCCAGGTGCGGATCAGGGAACGCGCCGGCCGCGCTCTCCGCGAGTGGACACGCCCGGCGCAGCCCACCCATGGCGGTCGGACGACGACGGCCACGCACGATCATCTGACGACGCGCCCGCGTAACGACCAGACAGGCAGGTGACTCGCATGTCCTCCCCCGCCCGGGTCGCTCCGCTCGGCACCGACCCGTACGCCTTCCAGCCCGGTTACTACGATCTCTTCCGCGCCTCCCGCGGAGAGGGCGCCCTCCCCGACCCCCGGTTCTTCGCCGGCCGCGCACCCCAGGGTGGACACGCGCTGGAGATCGGCGCGGGTACCGGCCGGATCACGCTGGCCGTGGCCGAGCGAGCCGCCACCGTACTGTGCCTGGAGCGGTCCGCCACCATGCGCGCGGTGCTGCTGGCCAAGCTCGCCGAACGCCCGCACCTGCGCGCCCGCGTCACCGTGCTCGACCGCGCGGCGCCCCACTTCGACCTGGCCCGCCGCTTCGACTTCGTGTACCTGGCGGGTGTGCTGGAGCACGTGCCGCACCCCGAACGGCCTGCTCTCTTCGAGGCGATCGCCGAACATCTGGCCGAGGACGGCGAGGTGGCGATGGACATGGTGCTGTCAGAACCCGTACCGGACTGGCCCGAGCACGTCGCCGACGAGGCCACCCTCGGCGACTGCCGGTACGAGATGTCATGCGAGGCGCGGCCCGACGGCGACGACCAGGCGCACCTGCGGTTCGTCTACCGCACGTACCACCGAGGCGATCTGGTGGCGACCGAAGTGGTGGAACGCGCCCACTACCTGCACCGGCCGGACGCCGTCGTCGCCGACCTGGCGGCGGTCGGGCTGACCCCGACGGCCGGAACCGCCCTCCACCCCGTCGCCAACGGCGAAGACCCCGGCACTCTGGTCGCCCGCCGTACGACCTGACCGACCCAAACGTCATCACGCTTCATCCTGAGGAGAGTTCGCGTGCAGGTCATCGGCGTCGGTTCCAGCAGTTCGCGTACCAGCCGCCGGTGCTCGCCGCGCGGGGCGGCGTCGCGGTGGATGAGGAGCGGTTCCCGGACGATCGCCTCCGCCGTCATCCGCGGGTCGAGCGAGGTGTACGGGTCCTGGAAGACGAGCTTGATGTGCCTGCGGGCCCGCTGCAGTTGCCTGCCTCGCATGTGGTCGATCCGTTCACCGAGCACCGAGATCTCCCCGGAGGTCGGGTGGTCGACGGCGGTCAGCAGGCGGGCGAGGGTCGATTTTCCGGAGCCGGACTCTCCCACCACGCCCAGCGTCTCACTGCGGCGCAACTCCAGGTTCACGCCGTCGACTGCTCGGACGCTTCCGGAGGAGCGCCGGAAAAGGCCGCCGTGGGCCACCGGGATATGTCTGACGAGGTCGCGCGCATTAAGGACCACTGATTGGCTGTTCATCCGATGGTCACCTCCGTCCAGCGGTGGCAGGCGCTGGAGCGTCCAGGCGCCACCTCGTACAGTGGCGGGTCCGTCGCGCAGGACGCGTCCGCCAGCGGGCACCGCGGCTGCAACGCGCACCCGGCGGGCCGGTTCGCGGGATCGGGTGGCGCGCCTTGGAGGGACGGCCAGTGGCCGCCCGCGGGAGCCGCGTCCGGGGATGGCGTTCAGCAGCGCTCTGGTGTAGGGATGCGCCGGTGCGGTGCACAGGTCGCGGGCGGGGGCCCGCTCGACCACGCGCCCCGCGTACATGACCATGACCCGGTCGGCGACGTCGGCGACCACGCCCATGTCGTGAGTGATGAGCAGCAGGCCGATTCCGTGCTCGGCCTGGAGGTCGGCGAGAAGTTCCATGATTTGTGCCTGGACGGTCACATCGAGGGCCGTGGTCGGCTCGTCGGCGATGAGCACGTCGGGGTTGAGCGCGAGCGCCACCGCGATCATGACGCGCTGCCGCATCCCGCCGGAGAACTGGTGGGGATGGTCGCGGACGCGCCGTGCGGCGGCCGGAATGCGCACGCGCTCGAGCATCTCGATCGCCTTCCGGTGCGCCTCCCGGCGGGACATCCGCCGGTGCACCCGGAAGACCTCGGCGATCTGGTAGCCCACCGGCAGCACCGGGTTCAGCGCGGACAGCGCGTCCTGGAAGATCATCGCGATGCGGTCGCCGCGCAGCCGCCGTCGCCGCCGCCGGTCAAGCCCCAGCAGGTCGACGCCGTGCAGCCGGATCGCTCCGGCCGCGATCCCGGCCCCGGGCGGCAGGATGCCCATGACCGCGCGGGCGGTGATGCTCTTGCCGCAGCCGGATTCGCCGACGACGGCGAGAGTCTCGCCGGCCGCGACCGCGCAGTCGACACCGTCGACAACGCGGATCCGGCCGTCCCGATCACCGAACTCGATCTGCAGTCCCGCGAGTTCGAGCACCGCGGCATCGGCGTCATAGCCGGGGAGCGTGGTCAGCGGATCGGCCCGCACGGACGGAGTGGCGGACGGAATGGTCGTCATGGGTCACCGCAGCTTCGGGTCGAAGACGTCGCGGAGGCAGTCGCCCAGCAGCACGAAGCTGAGCACCGCGACCGACAGGAACAGGGCCGGGAACACGAGCAGGTGGAGGTCGGACGAGAAGTACTGCTGGGCCGTGTTGAGCTGGACGCCCCACGAGATCGCGGGCGCCCTCAGCCCCACGCCGAGGAACGTCAGCGCCGCCTCGGCGGTGATGACGCTGCCGATGTGCAGGCTCGTCAGCACGGCCACCGGCATGATCGAGTTCGGCACGACGTGCCGCGTCAGCACGCGGATGGGGCCGGCCCCGAGTTCGCGCGCCGCAGTGACGTAGTCCAGATTGCGGGTCACCAGCACCGAGGATCGCATGATCCGGGTCAGCACCGGCCAGGAGAAAAGCGTCAGCACCAGCGAGACGCTCAGCACACTGCGCACGTCGAAGGTCTGGAGCACCACGATCATCCCGACGAGCATCGGGAAGCCGAAGAAGACATCCATGACGCGGCTGACCACCGCGTCGACGACGCCACCGGAGTATCCGGCGACGGAGCCGAGGACGACAGCGACCACGAGGCTGTGGTCATCGTGGCCGGCCCGAACGGATACATTTCACCGTCCCTGTACAGGGCCGGCCCATACGTGCCGGCCTGGAACTTCGTCGTCGTGCACCTGCACGGCCGGCCCGAGCCGCTCGGTCCGGAGGAGACCTATCGGGTCCTCGGTCGTACCGTCGAGCATTCGAGGGGGCCCGGCCGCACCCGTGGCGGATGGACACCGTGGAAGGCTATGCGCGCTCCATCGCCCCGTACACCGCCGGTTTCCGGTTGCGCCCCACGAGGGTGGTGGGCGATCACAAGCTCAGTCAGGACAAGCCCGCAGAGATCGTCCAGCGGGTTATCGACGGTCTGGGAAGCACCGACTCGCCCGGGGACACCCGGCTGGCCCGGGAGATGCGGCGCGTGCACACGCTGGGTGCGGTCGTGAGCCGCGGCATGCCCGGAGCGCTGCTGCTGCGCGAGGTACGGTTGGCTCGCGCGGACCGGTGGCGAACGTGCTGATCAGCAACGGCCGCATCGCGGCCATCACCGAGGACCTCCCACCCGGTCCCGTCGATGAGGCCGTTGACACCGGCGGCTGCACTCTGCTGCCCGGGTTCTGGGACGCCCATGTGCACATGACGCAGTGGGCGAGCGCCCGGCGCCGTGTCGATCTGTCCGGCGCGGTCACCGACGAGATCTGGACCAAGGCCGCAAGGCACCACGACGAACGGCAACTGGGAGCCCCGGTGCTGATGGTGGCGATCACCAACTTCCTCAACCGCATCAACACCACCTTCCCGGTGCCCGCCGGAACCAGCTGGCACTGACACCAGACCCGCGACCCGCCACATCGGCGGCACACGAAGCAACAGCAGTCGGCCCACCCCAGGCATCGATGCACCGGCCTGGTCGGTGTGCTCGCCGCGGTACGGGCCGGGCTTCGAAGACCATTTCCCGTTGACCTGCCGCCCAGCCCGGCGAGCGGTCGTGCGGCCGGCCTCCGTTGCGCGCAGTGTGTCTCAGGCCGAGGTGGCAGTGGTGAGGGCTCGAACACGGGCGGCGAGGGCGTCCCTCTGCTCGGTGTCGATCCATCGGCGGTCGATGCCGGCTTCGACGACGAAGCCGGGTTGGCGGTGGTCATCGATGTCCGTGGCGGTGATGGCCACCGAGACATAGTCGGGGTCGGCCGCCATGGGCTCGTCGACAACCCGCGCCGTGCCGCGAACCGTGAACGCGATGTCGTTCTCGGCGAGGACGGTCAAGGCGACGTGTGGACGCTCACGCAGCCGGGCGAGGGAGCCGCGGGTGCGGTGCAGGGCCAGCAGGACGGTGTGGTCATCGGCGCGGACGGGCGCGGAGACCGGGATGGCGTGCGGGCCGTGGTCGGGCGGACCGCTCAGGGTCGTGAGGATCGCGATGGTGCGAGGCGGCCAGGACGGCAGGGTGCCGGTCATGGACGGCTCATTTCGGGCCCGGATTTCCTCGTTCCCGACCGCCTGACGCCGAACCGTTCGTGCAGCCGGCGCAACCGCGGCATCACCACCAGCATCACGATCGGCACCACAACGGTGGCGACGATCATGGGCCGCACTATCGCCGGAAGCCGGCCGAGCACATGTCCGAGGGACATCTGGACGGCCGTGAGCGTGGGCAGGACCGCGGCCCACACCATCAGCGTCTGCATTCCCGTCGATGGCGGCGCCGCCTCATCACGGTGTACTTCGGGCATTCGGCCTGCTCCCGTCCGGTGTCGGTGAGCGGCCGGGTCCGCCGCTCCTGCATCGCAACCTTGCCTGCCTGCCTCGCAAAAGTCCAAGATATGAACGCTATGGCGTTAGATAAGGGAAACTTATGGAGCTGCGGCAACTCGCCTACTTCGTCGCCGTTGTCGAGGAGTCGAGCTTCACCCGCGCGGCAGCCCGCGTCCACGTGGCGCAGCCGGCCATCAGCCAGCAGATCGCTCAACTCGAACGCGAACTCGGCCACCGCCTCTTCGACCGTTCCGACCGGCCCGTCCGCCTCACCCCCGCGGGCGAGGCCTTCCTACCGCACGCCCGAGCGGCCCTCGACGCCACCACCGCAGGACAGGACGCGGTCGCCACCCTGCACGGCCATCTCGCCGGACGCCTCGCCGTCGGCACCATCCCGTGCCCACCCGAATGGCTCACCACACGTCTCGGCGACTTCCAGCACCACTACCCCAAGGTCCGCCTCGTCCTGCACACCGGCGACCCCGAAGCCCTCACCAACGACATATCCTCAGGCGCCCTCGACGCCGCCCTCATCAGCCTGTCCGCCGACCGGCTCCCCGCCGGACCCGCCGGCCGGCACCTCCCGCACGTGCTGGCCTCCCAGACCGTCGGCACCGAACCCCTCGTCCTGGCCGCCGCCCCGGACCATCCACTCGCCCAGTCCGCCACCACCACGCTCTCCGATCTCCGCGACCAGCCCTTCCTCACGCTCACCCAGGGCACCGGCCTGCGCGCCGCTCTCGAAGCCGCCTGCGCCGACGTCGGCTTCACCCCTCGTGTTCAGGCCGAGACCAACGACCTCAACACCCTCACCGACCTGCTCCGCCACAGCCGCGCCATCGCCCTGCTACCGGAGACCGCCGTCGCCCGCGCCGGCACATCCCTCCGGACGATCCGCCTCACCCGGCCTGCGATCCACCGGCCCCACGTCCTCATCTGGCACCGCCAGCACATGACCGCGCCCACAAAGGCATTCCTCCGCCACGTCCAAGCCCACGACGAAGCCATCCCACCGACGACCGAGCGATGACCTCACCACCCGGCCGGCCGGATGCGGGCTCTTCCGCGGGGGTTCGCCCAGCTCACCAGGTCCCACCAGGAGAGCCGCACCCGTGCTCGTCGGCGGTCGCTGGTCGGGTAGAGGCGGGCCTGTCAGGACCGCCGGATCGCCGCGGCCTCGAAATCCACGACCACTCTCGGGCTGATCATGACCTTGGTCGCCGCGTTCCCGTTCACACCCCAGTCGTTGCGGTCGATCGTGACGCCGCCCTTGAAGCCGACCCGCACGCCGTTCTCGCTGCCGGTCACCTCCACGTTGACGGTGACCGATCTGGTCACGCCCCGCATGCTGAGATCACCGGTGACTTTGAAGGCGGCGTCGGTCTGCTCCACCTCCGTCGAGATGAAGGTGATGACCGGGTGGTCGGTCACGCCCGGG
>NZ_BCQQ01000123.1 GCF_001552155.1 Actinomadura formosensis NBRC 14204
CGGCACGCTCCACGCTCGGCCCGTCGATGTACTCGGTGACGATGTAGGGCGGGTCCTGGTCGAGTTCGGCGTCGATCACGGGCGCGGTGCAGAACCGGTGGACGCGCCGTGCGGCGGTCACCTCGCGGCGGAACCGGTCGAGGAACGCGGGCTCCCCGGCGAGGTCCCGGTTGACGACCTTCACCGCGACCCGGCGCCCGTCGGGCTCGGCGCCCAGGTAGACGGTCCCCATGCCGCCGCGGCCGAGCCGCCCGAGCAGGCGGTAGGGGCCGAGGACGCGGGGTTCGTCGCGCTCGAGCGGTCCGGCGGCGGTCGTCGTCATGGGGGGCGGCACTCCTTGGAAGATCGTCTCTGCCGTCCAGCCTAAGGGAGCGGGCGGGCCCCGGTGGGCCGGTCAGGGGATCAGCAGGAGCTTGCCGGTGCTGCGCCGCGCCTCCAGATCGGCGTGCGCGGTGCGGGCGTCGGCGAGGTCGTAGCGGTGCCCGACATGCAGCTTCACCGCGCCGGATCCGATCCAGCCGTAGACCTCGGCGGCCCGCTCCAGCAGCTCTTCGCGCTTCTCGACGAAGTGGACGAGGGACGGCCGCGTCAGGTAGACCGAACCGGCCTTGTTGAGCCGCTGCGGGTCGAACGGCGGCACCGCGCCGCCCGCCGACCCGTACAGCGCCAGCGTGCCGCGCCGCCGCAGGCTCGCCAGGCTTCCGTCGAACGTGGGTGCCCCGACACCGTCGTACACGGCGGCGACCCCCTCGCCGCCGGTCAGCTCCCTGACCCGGGCGGCGAAACCGTCGTATCCCATCGTGACGTCCGCGCCCGCGTCCTTGGCGAGCTTCTCCTTCTCCGGTGTGGACGCCGTCCCGATGACGCGGGCGCCGAGGGCCTTCGCCGTCTGGGTGAGCAGCAGGCCCATCCCGCCCGCCGCCGCGTGCACGAGGACGGTGTCGCCCGCCTGGACGGGATAGGTCGAACGGGTCAGGTAGTGCGCGGTCATGCCCTGCAGCAGCGACGCCGCCGCGTCCTCAAGCCCGACGCCGCCCGGCACGGGGACGACCTTGTCCGCCGGGATGACGGCCTTCTCCGCATAGCCGCCCTGGATGTTGGCCCAGGCCACGCGGTCGCCGACCGAGAACTCGCGGACGCCGCCGCCGACCGCCGCGACCGTCCCCGCCGCCTCCACGCCCGGCGTGTACGGGAGTTCCTGCGGGTAGGCGCCCGTCCGGTAGTAGACATCGATGAAGTTGACGCCGGCCGCCGCCACGTCGATCAGCACCTCGCCGGGGCCCGGCTCCGGGTCGGGACGGTCCGCCGGCGTCAGGACCTCGGGTCCGCCGTGTTCGGTGATGACGATCGCGCGCATGTCGTCCTCCTGCGGCTCGGAAATGACGATCTCGAAAAACCGGGGGCCGGCGGCGGTTATTCCACCCGCGCGGCGGTCAAACCCAGTCGCGCATCGTCCGGCCGACGAGCGCGACGGCCTCCTCCACCCGGGCCGCGACCGTCCCGGCGTCCCAGATGTCCTGGCGGGCGCAGTCCTCGAACGCGACCTTGACCGCGGCCAGGTAGAACGCGACGACGATCCGCGGTCGCAGGTCGTGCTCCAGGTCGACGCCCTCGCGCCGCGCGATCTGCGCGGCGAGCGCCTCCGCGGCCGCCGAGTACCGCGCCATCTGCGCCGCCATCAGCGACGGCGTCCTTTCGATCACCTGGCGGACGCGGCGGAACCGGACGCCGTCCGCGGGGGCGCCCTCCGCGATGGTCTGCAGCACCACGCGCATCGACTCGAACAGCGCGGTGAACGGCCGCTCCCCGGGCGGGCGGGCCGCCAGCGCGTCCGCGAGGATCTGGTCGTGCTCGGTCAGGAAACTCGTGACCACATCCTCCTTGGTGGCGAAGTAACGGAAGAACGTCCGTTGCGACACCTCCACCGCCGCCACGATCTCGTCGATCGTCGTGGCCTCGTAGCCCTTGGCGAGGAACAGTTCGAGGGCGGCGTCGATGAGCGCGAGCCGGGTCCGCTGCTTCTTGCGCTCGCGAAGCCCGGCCAGCGCGCGGTCCGGCGCCGGGACGCGGCCTGACGTGCGGCCTGACGTGCGGCCTGATGTGGGGCCTGACGGGTCGCCGGCAGAGACGGCGCTCATCGGCTCGCTCCTTCTATCCGCCTGACACGGGCACGGGCCGCCCGGCTCACAGAGGCTTCTATCACGGACGGAGCCTCCGCATGCAGGGCGGGTTCCGGCCACCGGAAGACACCTTCCACGGTAATTGGCGCACCGGGAGAACACGCTTCACTCTCATTCCGGGCACCAGGATCGTGAGAATTCCGTACCGGCCGTCCCACTCTGCGGATTCTCCCTGCACAACCGCGTTTTTCGAGTCATGCTGAGAACCGGTCACCATTCGTCGCCGGATGATCGCCCAAGGTCATCGGGGCGGCTCGGACCACGGTGAGGCGGCTGATGTCTGTAGTCGGTGGACAAGAGATCGCCGAGGTGCGTCGGCGTCACCTCGTGGCGCTCGCGCGTGAGATCGAGGCCCGGGGCCTGCCCTGCAGATTCGCGGGGCCCGGCCAGGCCCTGCTGGTCGTCTACGGCCCGCGGACCCGCCGCCGCCTCATGGTGGTCGCGACCCCGACCGGCGAGGGCTGGTCGTACCTGTGGGCGAACGGCGGCATGGCCGACGTGACCGACCTCCTCCTGGCCGCCGACCGCATCAAGGCTCTGCTGGACTGACCCCCGTCTTGCTCCCGGAGCGGCGGCTTCCCTAGACTTTGATACGAACATTTGTTCGAAGCCGCATGCCCTTCCCCCGTGCGGTGAGCGGGAGGGTGAGGCGGATGACACGCGTGTTCGGTGATCCGGTGGACGTCTGGACGAACGACGGCCGCCCGGTCCGGTTCGTCTGGCGCGGCCGGCTCTACGCCGTCCGGAGGGTGCTGGAGCACTGGGTCACCACCCGTGACTGGTGGCGGGAGCAGCAGCCCGCCGGCGAGGCCGCCGGGGAGCGGGAGTTCTGGCGGGTCGAGGCGACCCCGGACAGCGAGATCGGCGTCTACGAACTGCGCCATGACGCGGCCTCGGGCGCCTGGCTGCTCTCCCGGATGTGGGACTGACGCGTGCGTCCCCGGGGCCGCGGCTCCGGCCCCGCCCCTAACCTTCGCGGCCGAGCTGGAGGCGGGTGATCTGGAAGACGGTGGCCATGCAGAGGGCGGCGGCGAGGGCCTGGAGAGCGGCCGCCGCCACGCCCACGTGGACGTCGAAGCGGGCGTCGGCGAGGGTGTCGACGCTGCCGTGGGCGAACATGTGGCTGAGGAGCAGGCCGAGAAGGGCGCACACCCACCAGCCCGCCACGACCAACCCGGCGGCGTGGCGTTCGGTCATCCGGTACCGGCCGCTGTTGACCCACACCTCGTACACCATCCGCGGCGGCAGCCACAGGTTGACGACGGGCATGAACCAGCCGAGCAGCACCCAGGCGCGGTGGTGCCGGTGCGGGCCGGGCGACTGCCGGAACGCGCGCCACAGCCAGGTCAGGTAGAGCAGCCCGGTGACCGTGGCCATGATCGTCCCGATCGTGAACACGTCGGTGTAGGGGGCGAGGGCCTTGCCGGTGGTCACCGCGTCATAGCTGTCGTGCGTCGCCCCGCGCAGCGGATGCGCGATCCTCAGCAGGCTGATCCCCGAACCGAGGGCGACGAACGCGTTGAAGCCGAGCAGCATGAACACGGCCACGCCGACCGCGCGGAAGTCGCGGCGCCGCGCCCACGCGCCGCACGCCGGGCACCGGTCGACCTCGGTCGGGATGATGTCGCCGCACAACGCACACGGCATGATCAGCCTCCCTCGGCCTTTGCGCCTAGCTGCTTCGGATACTACGTACGTTTGACTGCCGCGGCCTCACGAGGGTTCGCGGACGGGGCCCACCGATCGTCACACGCGGAACATGAACTCCGCGGCCGAACAGGCGAAGCCGGCGGTGACGGCCGCCCAGGCGGCGAGCCTGCCGAGGCCGCCCGTGGCCACCAGCCGCTCGGGGCGGAAACCGGTCACCGCGAGCAGCGCCCACCATTGCGCGGTGAGCGCGATCGTCGCGTACAGCGAACCGAACCCGATGAGCGAGAAGAACAGGACGACGGCGACCGGGGTCGCGGTGTGCGCGAACAGCGCGGACCCGCGGGCCGGGCCGTGCAGGCCGCTGCGCAGCCGCAGGAGGACGACGCCCCAGCCGATGCCGCACAGACCCCAGATGACCAGGACGGTCACGGGCATGCCGTTCAGCGACTCCGGTGCCAGTGCCGTGTTCCTTCCCCCGAGTGCCCCGTATCCCGTCTTCCCGTGCGTTCGCCGCGGGTCAGGTCATGAGGCCCGACTCCCACGCCCAGGCGGCCGTCTCCACCCGGTTCCGGGTGCCCAGCTTGCGGTGGACGCTCCCGAGATGCGTTTTGACCGTGGAGAGCGACACGAACAGCTCCCCGGCGATCTCCTCGTTCGTCCGGCCGCGGGCGACGAGCCTGACCACGTCCAGCTCCCGGTCGGTGAGCGGCTCGCGCGGCGGCACGGGCGCCGGCCGCGGTCTCGCGAGCCGCTCCAGCAGCCGGACGGTGATGGACGGCGACACCAGCGACCCGCCGGTCGCCGCCGCGCGGACCGCCTCCACCAGCAGTGCGGGCCCGCTGTCCTTCAGCAGGAACCCGACCGCGCCGCCGCGCAGCGCCCCGTACACGTACTCGTCCATGTCGAACGTGGTGACGATCACGATGCGGAGCGGGTCGGGGACGCCCGGGCCGGCCAGCGCGCGGGTCGCCTCCAGCCCGTCCGCCTTCGGCATCCGGATGTCGAACAGGCACACGTCGGGACGGAGCCGGCGGGCCAGCGCGACGGCCTCGGCGCCGTCGGCGGCCTCCCCGACCACCTCCATGTCGGGCTGTGAATCGACGATCATCCGGAATCCGGTCCGGACCATCTCCTGGTCGTCGGCGACAAGTACGCGGATGGCCACGAGAGCGATTCTGTCAGCATTCCCGGCCCGGCGTCCCTCCGGCGGGCAACCACGCGACGACCTCCCAGCCGCCCTCCGGGCGCGGACCGGCGCGCAGCCGCCCGCCGAGCGCGCCGACCCGCTCGGCGAGCCCGGGGAGCCCGAACCCGCCGGACGGCAGCCGCCGGCCGCGTCCCCGCCCGTCGTCGCGCACCGCCACCTCGACGTCGCCGCCGATCCGCGCGAGCGTCACCCGCACGGTCGCGGCGTCGGCGGCGTGCTTGCGGATGTTGGTCAGCGCCTCCTGCACGACGCGGTGCGCCGACGCCACCACCTCGGGCGGCAGCGGGCCGAGGCCGGGCGCGAGCGTCAGCGCGGCCGGCGGATGGGCGAACCCCTCGACCAGGGCGCGCAGCTGCGCGAGGTCCCCGACGGGACGGGTCGTGGCGCCGCCGTCCGCGACGGCCTCCCCGTCCGGGGCGTTGACGTTCTGGGCGTCGCGCAGCAGGCCGACCATGCGGCGCATCGAGGTCAGCGCCTCGGTGCCGGCCTTCTCGATCCCGCCGAACATCGTGTCGAGCTGCTCCGGCGACTGCCCCGCCCCCGCCTGGGCGGCGAACCGGGCGGCCTGCGCCTGGACGACGATGCCCGTCACATGGTGGGCGACGAAGTCGTGCAGGTCGCGGGCCAGCTCCAGCCGCTCGTCCCGCCGCGCCGCCGCCAGCGAACGGGACCGCCGCGCGTCCAGCGCCCGCAGGTAGAGGCCGATGCCGAGGGCGATCGCCACGGTGATGCCGAGCGGCGCGCTGTACAGGACCGCGCCGAACACGGCCCAGCGCAGCGGTATCGCGAGGACCGCCGTGCCGAGCAGGAACGTGAGCGGGACGAGCTGCTCGCGGCGCGCCTTCCACACCACCCGCGCGATGACGATCAGCAGGCCGCCGATCTCGGCGAACAGGCTGGGGGCGTTGAAGTGCGGCCGGACCGCCATCCCGAGGTACAGGGTGGTGAACGCCGACAGCGTCCCGGCGGCGGCCGCCCAGGGGACGAGGCGTCCGGACACCGCGGCGATGTTCGCGACCGCGGCGACGAGCACCATCCACAGGTTGGCGGCGACGCCGGAGGTGGCCCGGGCGGCGGCGACAAGGCTGACCAGCAGGTACAGGGCCGCGAACGCCGAGTACGCGGCGCGCACCACGCAGCCGCCCACCGAGTGGATGCGGTCCAGCCGGGCCCCGATGTCGCTCACGTCAAGGCAGCGTACGACCCCTGGCCGACCGGCGGATCGGCCATTCGGACGATCCCGCCCGGTCCCGTCCGAACCTGTGTCCGATGTGGGCGGCCGGCCGTCCGGCGCAGGCTGGGGGCATGTACCTGATCTCTGTTCCCCGCACGGCTCCCCGCACATGATGGAGAGCGTCCTCATCGGGCGCGGGCTGGTGAAGCGGTTCGGGACGGCCGTCGCGCTGGACGGTGTCGACCTGGCCGTGGGCCGCGCCGAAGCCGTCGCGATCATGGGTCCGTCCGGCTCGGGGAAGTCGACGCTGCTGCACTGCCTCGCCGGGATCATGAAGCCGGACACGGGGGAGGTGCACCTGCTCGGCCAGCGGATCGACACGCTGGGCGAGCGGCGGCGCAGCGCGCTGCGCCGCACCCGGTTCGGCTTCGTGTTCCAGTTCGGGCAGCTGCTCCCCGAACTGCCCGCCGTGGAGAACGTCGCGCTGCCGCTGATGCTGAACGGCACGGCCCGCCGGGATGCGGTGCGCGCGGCGCGCACGTGGTTCCCGCCGCTCGGCCTGGCCGGGATGGAGCTCCGGCGGCCGGGCGAGCTGTCCGGCGGCCAGGCGCAGCGGGTCGCGATCGCCCGCGCGCTCGTCACCGGTCCCGCCGTCGTGTTCGCCGACGAGCCGACCGGCGCGCTCGACCAGGCGACCGGTCACGACACGATGCGGTTGCTCACCGACGCGACCGGGCGCAACGGAGCCTCGCTGATCGTCGTCACCCATGACCCGTCCGTGGCGGGCCGGTGCGACCGGATCATCGAGGTCCGGGACGGCCGCGTGCTGGGAAGGGCGGCCTGATGCGCACGGCACTGGGGCTGTCCTGGCGGCTGCTTCGCGGCGGGGGTCGGCGCGGCATGCTGGGATCGCTCCTCACCCTGGCCGCCGTCGCCGTCTCCACGGGGCTGCTGCTGTTCGCGGTGGGCGCCGACCACGCGTTCTTGCAGCGCGCCCATGCCGACGCTTGGCGGCATCCAGGGGCATCGGTCGCGAATCCCACCGCGATTGAGGCGCTGTCCACCGACTACGTCCGGGGCGAACCGATCACGATCGTCGAGCTGGCGGCCCTCAACGGTGATGCTCCAGTTCCTCCCGGTATGCCGCGTTTCCCGAGGCCGGGGGAGACCTGGACATCGCCCGCGCTGGCCCGCCTGATGAAGGACCTGCCCGCCGACCGGCTCGCCCGGCGGTTCCCGCCCCCGGCCGGGACGCTCGGCCGGGACGCCCTCGTCCACCCCGGCGAACTCGTCGCCGTGATCGGGCGGACCGCGGACGATCCCGCCATGACCGCCCACCGCGACGAGAACGAGCACATGGGGACGACCGGCGCCCCGTCCCGCATCGACCGGTTCGAGACCGACGCCTCCTGGGCCGCGGACATCTACCTGCTCCTCGCCGGACTGGCCTCGGTGCTGATGGTCGTCCCGCTGCTGGTGTTCGGCGGCGCGGCGGCACGCCTCACCGTGGCCCGGCGCGACGCCCGGCTCGCCGCCCTCCGGCTGGTCGGCGCCACCCCCGGCCAGGTCGTCGCGATCACCACGGCCGAGGCGGTGCTGACCGCCGTCGCGGGCGCGGTCGCCGGGCTGCTGCTGTACACGGCGGCGATCCCGGCGCTGACCCGGATAACGATCGCGGGCGGCGGCTGGTTCGCCGCCGACCTGTGGCCCGGCCTGCCGCTCGCCGCCGCCGTCCTCGCCGCGGTGCCCGTCCTCGTCGGCGTCAGCGCCGTGATCGGCCTGCGCCGTATCGTCGTCAGCCCGCTCGGCGTGGCGCGCCGGGAGACCCCGCCGGGCCTGCGGGCCGTCCGGATCGTGGTGCTGCTCGCCGTCGTGGTCGCGTTCGCCGTGGCCGGCGGCGGGCTGATCGACATGGGCCGGGCGGGAATGATCGTGCTGATGGTCTTCCTCGTGTCGGCCTTCCTCGCGATCAACTTCGCCGGCCCGTTCGCGGTGTCGCTGATCGGCCGCCTCACCGTCGGCATGGCACGCCGCCCGGCCCGGCTGCTCGCCGGGCGCCGGCTCGTGGACGACCCGCGCTCGGCCTGGCGGACGGTCGCCGGCGTCGCGCTCACCGGGTTCATCGCCGGTTTCCTCGCCCTGCTGAACGCGCCGCCGGGCGTGTCCGGCCGCTCGGACGAACTGCGGGTGGACGTCCCGTACGTGAACTCCGCGACCGTCGCGGACCAGGCGAGCGAACGCCTCACCGGCCTGGCCGCCGCCGTCTCGGTGCGGAAGATCGAGACGAAGGACGACCCGCCGGCCGCGCACAGCCCCGTCACCACGACGGGTGTCGTGACGATCACCGTCCCCGGGGGGACGGCCGCCGTCGACCGGGCCCGCACGGCGCTGACCGGCCTCGTCCCCGGCAAGGTCGCCACCACCCCCGCGGACGACGGCGTGCCGGGCGACCGGCTGCTCGCCGACCTGCGGACGGGCGCGCTCACCGTGCTCGTCGTCTCGTTCCTGATCGCCATCACCAGCGCGGGCATCACGGGGGCGTCCGCCGTCCTGGACCGCCGGCAGGCCTACGCGATGCTGCGCCTGGCGGGCACCCCGCTGTTCGTCCTGGACCGGGCGAGACGCCAGGAGACGCTGATCCCGCTCGTCGTCATGGGCGGCGGCTCCCTCCTCACGGGCCTGTTCTTCGGGCTGCCGTTCGCGCGGGGCTTCGGCTTCTCCGGGCTGGTGGGGCTCGCCGCGTTCGCCGTGCTGGGCTTCGGCGGCGTCCTCGGGGCGAGCGCGCTGAGCCGTCCGCTGCTCCGCGCGGTCACCCTCGACCCGGCCCCGCGCCCCGACTGAGCCGAATGAACGTTCGAAAATGTCAGAGGTGCGGCGTAGCGTTGACCACGTGATTTAGGAGACACCTGGGAACACGCGTCGAACCAAGTGGCTTGTAATCACGTACTTAGGGTATGTGGCATACCGGTGGTACCCGCACTGGAGCGGCCCACCGGGGTTCAAGGAAGGGGTGTTGGCATGAGCGCAGTGACCGACACGTTCCATCTCTCCCGCCCACGGCTGGACGGGCCCGCTGAGCGGACCGTGGTGGAGCCGTGGCTCACCGAACTTTCCCACGCGTCGCTGAACGCCTATGCCGAGCCCACGCCGCCGCTGGCCCCGGTCGAGGCCCTGCCCGTCCCGCGGCCCGTCCGTTCGCGGCCTCGCCCCGCCAGCCACGTCGCCGTCGCGGCCTGACCCGAACACCGAACAGGGGATCGAGCCATCTCGATCCCCTTTTTCGCGTCCATACATCTCATATATTGATACATCCTTCTCAAATTGCGAGAAGGCTCGTACCGTGGTGGCCATGTCGCCCTACATCCATGGCCACCACAAGACCGTCCTGAGCGCGCACCAGTGGCGGACGGTGGAGAACTCCGCCGCCTACCTGATCGAGCACCTGCGCCCAGGGCACAGCGTCTTGGACGTCGGCTGCGGCCCCGGCACGATCACCGCCGGCCTGGCCGCACGTGTCGCACCGGGCCGCGTCGTCGCCGCCGACTCCGCGGAGAGCGTCCTGGACGAGGCCCGCAAGAACACCGCGACCTTGGACAACGTCGAGTTCGCGGTGGCGGACGTCCACGCCCTGGACTTTCCGGAGGGCGCTTTCGACATCGTCCACGCCCACCAGGTCCTGCAGCATGTCCCCGACCCTGTCCAGGCCCTGCGTGAGATGCGCCGCGTCACCAGGCCCGGCGGCGTCGTCGCCGTGCGCGAGGTCGACTTCGGCGCCATGATCTGGCACCCGAACCCGCCCGGCATGGACTCCTGGCTGCCGATCTACTACAAGGTGGCCCGCGGTAACGGCGGCGAGCCCGAGGCCGGCCGCCGCCTGGTCTCCTGGGCCCGCGCCGCCGGCTTCACCGACATCGCCGCGTCCGCCTCCGCCTGGTGCTACGCCACCCCCGAGGAACGCGAATGGTGGAGCGAATCCTGGGGCGGCCGCCTGCTCAGATCATCCGTCGCCGACCACGCCATCGCCGGCGGCCACGCGACCCGTGCGGAACTCCAGCACATCTACGAAGGCTGGAAGCGGTGGGCCGCCGCCGAGGACGGCTGGTACTCGGTGACCCACGGCGAAATCCTCTGCCGCGCCTGACCGGGGGTTCACCTCGCCCGGCCCCGGCGCGCGTCAGGAGTCGGCCAGGTCCTTGAGGGCGCGCAGGGTCGGCTCGTCCCTCACACCGGCGATCAGGAGGGTCGTCACCGGGCTGTCGCGCCAGAGTTGGAGGCGCTCCTTGATGCGGCCGAGCGGGCCGAGGAGGGAGATCGCGTCGGCCAGCTCGTCCGGGACGGCCCTGACCGCCTCGTCGCGGCGGCCGTCCAGGAACAGCTCCTGGACGCGTTCGGCCTGTTCGGCGTAGCCGAGCCGGCCGATCAGGTCGAGATGGAAGTTGCGCTCCCGGGCGCCCATCCCGCCGATGTAGAACGCGAGCGGGATCTTGGCGAACGCCAGTGCCGAGTCGAGGTCGTCGGTGACGATGGTGGTGACGGTCGCGGCGATCTCGAAGCCGTCCGGCCGGTTCCGGAGGGATTCGCCGAACACCGGCTCGATCTGGGACGGGTCGACGAACAGCGGCAGCCAGCCCTGCGCGACCTCGGCGGACAGCGCGACGTTCTTCGGGCCCTCGGCGCCCAGGTAGACGGGGATCTCCGGCCGGAGGGGATGGACGATCGACTTCAGCGGCTTGCCGAGCCCGGCGCCGCCGGGACGGGGGAGTGGATAGTGCGGCCCGGCGCTGGTCACCGGGGCCTCCCGCCGCCACACCTGCCGGACGATGTCGAGGTACTCGCGGGTGCGGGCGAGCGGCTTGGGGAACGGCTGCCCGTACCAGCCCTCCACCACCTGCGGGCCGGACGCCCCGAGACCGAGGATCATCCGCCCGCCCGACAGCGCGTCCAGGGTGAGCGCGTGCATCGCGGTGGCCGCCGGGGTCCGCGCCGACATCTGGACGACCGCGGTACCCAGCTTGATCCGGGACGTGCGGGCCGCGTACCAGGTCAGCGGGGTGAACGCGTCCGAGCCGTACGCCTCGGCGGTGAACACCGAGTCGTAGCCGCAGCGCTCGGCGGCCAGCACCGTCTCGGTCTGGTCGTCGGGGTCGCGCTGCCAGTAGCCGACATTGATGCCGAGCTTCAGTTCCGCGGTCACGGTCCACCCTCCGGTCGTCGACGCACGGCGATACTAGAACACGTTCTATTTTTCTGGAAGGGGACACGGTGAGGGGCCGCGGCGTGGCTCGCCGCGGCCCCCGGCCGATTGCTAGCTTTCCTTGATCGCGTCCAGCAGGCCCCGCCATGCGGACGGCGTCAGCACCAGGGCCGGGCCGCCTGGGTCCTTGGAATCGCGCACCGCGCGAAGATGGTGGGACAGTGGCGCCACCTCGACGCACTGGTCGCCGCTTCCGCTGTGGGACGACTTGCGCCAGACGGCGCCGGTGAGGGCGCGCTGCAGGTTGGTCACGGGCTACTCCTTGCTACCTCGGCTATGAGGTGCGCGGATTCCTCGACGGACAGGGCTGCCGCCTCGATCCGATCGAAGCGGTCCCTATGTTTTGCTATTGCCTCGGCACTCTCAAGGTAAACGTCACCCATGGTGCCCTCTACGTAGGCGATATCGGGGTCTGCGGGGTCCGGATACGACAGGATGGTGAAACGTCCGTCTAGGCCCGCATGCTCCCCAGCCGTATACGGAAGTACCTTAATCATCACGGTTGGGTGGGTTTTCGCGGCGGTTGCGAGGGCGTCCAGCTGGCCGCGCATCACCTTCTCGCCGCCGATCGGGCGGTGCAGCACCGCCTCGTCGAAGATGACGTGCAGCCGCGGCGCGTCGGCGCGGTCCAGCAGCGACTGCCTGATCTTGCGGGCGGCGATGCGGCGCTCGATGTCCTCCTGGGCGGGCAGCAGCCGGCCCGCCGTGATCACGGCGCGGGAGTACGGCTCGGTCTGCAGCAGCCCGTGGACGAGTTGCGGGTCCCAGGTCCGGATATGGGACGCCTCGTCCTCCAACGCGACGTAGCTGCCGGCGAAGACGTCCTGGTAGGCCGTCCACCAGCCGCGCTGGCCGGCCTGTCGGGCGAGGGTGATGAGCGCGTCGCGATCCGGGCTCGGGACTCCGTAGAGGTCGAGGATGTCGGCGATGTCGCCGGGCTTCGGGCGGGTCTGGCTGGTCTCTAGGCGGGAGACGGTGGCTCGCGACCAGTCCAGCCGGTCCGCCACCTCCTGCAGGGTCAGGCCCTGCTCCTCGCGCAGCTTGCGAAGCTCCCGCGCGAGGCGGCGACCGCGGACGGTGGGGCGGTAGGTCATGGCAGTGGAGTCTTACGACTCTTGACCCGCGTCACAACGCGATTGGGAAACACGGCAGGTAGGACGGGGGAATTCCACGGAGATGGTTGCGATCGTGAGAATCTCACGAGAGTCTGGAACGAGTGACCGGCTGAGGACGCACAGTGACAGCGGGCGGTCGCGCACCGGGCACGTAGACCGCGGGAGGACCCGTGAAAAGTACGCCGGCCGACTTTACGGCGGACACCCATGCCGACGCGACCACCGAGACCGACGTGAGGACCATGGCGGACGCGGCGTCCGCGGCCGAGGCGGCGGGGACCCGCGCGGAGGCTCCGGCCGGCCGCGGGCCCGGATGGGCGTGGGCGCTGCCGGGCGGCCCCGGCTGCGCGGGCCACGCCCGGCGCGTCCTGCATGACGCGCTCGCCTCGCTGGACGTGCCGCCGGACGCGATCGCCGACGCGCAGCTCATGGTGAGCGAGCTGGCGACGAACGCGCACCAGCACGCGGGCGCGCACGGCCCCCACGAACTGTGGCTCTACCTGGACGAAGGGGAGACCCGGGAGGTCCGCTGCGCGGTCTTCGACGCGCTCGCCGACGCCGCGCTGCCCGGCTACTCGTGGACGTCCGGCGACTGCGGGCGCGGGCTGAGCATCGTCCGGGAACTGTCCGGGGGACGCTGGGGGCTGCGGCGCACGCTGTCCCGGCTCGGCCCGCCCGTCCGCGGCAAGGCCGTCTGGTTCGCCGTCCCCGGCGCCGCTCGCCCGGCGGCGGGGCCCGCATAGCGCCGTCCCCCGGGGACGGGCGCAGGTGGCTCACCTCGACGGCCTATTCTGTGCGGGCGGCCCGCGCGGCGCGGGCGAGGTGGAGGGGGAGCGCGCGTGAACGCCTTCGAGGGGACCGTGCGCCTGGTGGGCGGCCGGCTCGTCCTCCGCCCGTTCGGCCTGGACGACGCCGCCGCGCTGATCGAGGTCATCCGTGCCAAGGAGGACTTCCTGCCGCCCAACTTCCCGGCCGTCCTTGAGGCCGAGCCCATCGCATGGTTCCTGCGGGAGGGCGTCCACAAGGTTCAGCAGTTCGGAATGGGCATCCACTTGGCCGTGACAGAGCGCTACACAGGCGACCTCGTCGGCACCATTGGGCTGTTCAAGGTGGACTGGACGCATCTGACGTCAGAGGTCGGCTACGGGATGCGGCCAAGCGCGCGCGGGCGCGGCTACGCCACTGAGGCGCTCTCACTGGTCTCCGACTGGGCGCTGCACAACTGCGGGCTGTTCCGCATCGAACTCCGCGCGATGGTCACCAACCACGCCTCCATCCGCGTCGCCGAGAAGGCGGGCTACCTGCGTGAGGGGGTCGCCCGCGGTGCCGAACGCGACGCGGACGGCATCAGCCGCGACATGATCGTTTTCAGCCGGATCGCGTCCGATCCGCCGTGCCGCGGCGTGCCGCGTCCGCGCCCGGACGGCGCCTCCGCGAGGCTCGTCGCCGACGAAGAGGGGGAAGGGCACCAGTGACCGCCACGGACCGGACGCTCGTTCTGTACGGGGAGGGCGCGCGCGAGACCGCCCGCCGGATGCTGCCGAAGTTGCCGGAGGCGTGTTTCGTCCCGGCCGGCGCGGAGCGCGTGCGTGCGGCGGCCGGGAACGCGGCCAAGGACGGGCTCACGCAGGTCGTCCTGGTCGCCGGCATGGACGACCTGGTCGCGGTGCTGGGCGGCGCGGCGGGCCTGCTGGAGTCGATCACGCTCGACATGGACTGCGGGGTCGCGCTGGCCGGTGCGGTGGCGCGGGCCGCGTCGGTCCAGGACGCCTACAGGCTGTGGGAGGGCGCGGGCAGGCTCGGGCCGTGCGGACGGGAACTGTGCCGCCGGACGGCCGGAGCGCTGGAGCGCCTCACCGCCGAGGCGGCCGGCGTGCCGCACAGCCCGGTCGCCGCCCAGGTCGTTCTGGTGGACGCGTCGGGCGAGCGCATGGTCGGCATGTACGGGCGCATGGCCCGGTAGATGATGGGCGGGCAGGACGATGCTTACGGTCGTCGGCCGCGATGGTTCGCCGCTCTCTCAGGCGGCCCAGGCGGCTGTGGAGAGCGCTGACCTGGTGGTGGGTGAACCTGGCCTGCTGGACGGCCTGCCCCTACCGCCGGATGTTCGCCGGGTGGCCACCACGGACGTCATAGAAGCGCTGCAAGGGGTCGATGTCGTCGAGCAGGATGTCGTGCTCGTCGTGGACGGTGATCCGGGCTACTTCGGTGTCGTCCGCGAACTCCTCGAACAGGGGCACGCGCCGGAAGCCTTCCCGGCCACGCCCCAGGTGGCGCGGGCTTTCGCCCAAGCGGGACTGCCCTGGGAGGACGCCCTGGTCGTCTCCGCCAGGGACGGGCATCTGAGGCAGGCCGTGAACGCGTGCCGTGCTCATCCGAAGGTGGCCGTGCTGACCGGGCCCGGCGCCGGGCCGGCAGAACTGGCGCGCGCGCTGTTCCCCGTCACTCCGCGCTCGTTCGTGGTCTGCGAGAACTTGGGCGGGCCTGGGGAGCGGGTCGTTTACGTCCGTCCGGCGGAGGCGACCACTCGTCCTTGGAACAACCCCGATGTGGTGCTCGTCCTGGACAATCGTCGCGCGCTGGGGGAGGCGGGCTGGAGTTCGGGGCCCCCGCGCGCCCCCGCCGGTTGGGCGCTGCCGGAGGACGCCTTCGGTGACGGCCCCGGCCTGCGTCCTGACGTCCGGGCCTTTGTGCTGGCCAAGCTCGGCCCCGGAATCGGCGACATGGTGTGGGACGTGGAGTCCGGCGACGGCTCGGTGGGCATCGAGTGCGCGCGCTTCGGCGCCGCCGTGGTCGCCGTCGACCGCGACTACGCGACGTGTGAGCGTGTTCGGGAGAACGTCCGCCTGTACGGGGTCAAGGTCGCGCTGGCGGCCGGGGACGTCCGGTCCACCGCCGAGCACCTGCCCAGACCCGACGCCGTGTTCCTGGGGCAGGGCGGAGCGGAGAAGGTCCGGGTCTGCGCCGCCCTGAAACCCGCCCGCATGGTCGCCGTCGTGGCGCCCGGCGACGTTCAGGCGGTCCTGGACGTCCTGAACGAGCGGGGCTACCTCCCCGATGCCGTCCGGCTCCAGGCCACGCGCCTGAACCCGCCGGAACCGCCCGGAGACCCGGTGATCGTCGTCTGGGGAAGCCGGGACGCTCGGAGCGCCGCGGCGCGGCCGTCCCGGACGCATCGTCCCATCGAGACCATCCCCGCCCTGCCCGGCGAGGCGGACATACCTCCCCGCAAGGCGTGACACCCTGGTACCCCGTCCGGGACAAGCATCCGGTGCACTGGAGGAGCGCAGTTGACCGTCCGTCAGCCCCACCCGATCGAGGTCCGGTCGTATGAGATCCTGCGGTCCCGCGTCGACCTGTCCCCGATGCCGCCGCTGTGGCGGGCCGTCACCGAACGGGTGATCCACGCCACCGCCGACCTGGAGTACGCGGTGGACCTGCTGACCACGGAGGAGTCCCTCACCCGGGGCTGGGCCGCGCTGCGCGACGGGGCGCCGATCGTCACCGACGAGGGCATGGTCGCCGCCGGGATCACCGCCCGGGAGACGATCTGCCACACCGCCGACCCGGCCGCCGCCCGGATGGCGCGCGCCGCCGGCATCGCCCGGTCCGCCGCGGCCGTCCGGCTGTCGTACGCCGAGGTCGGGCCGGGCGCGGTCTGGGTGGTCGGCTCCGCGCCCGAGGCGATCTTCGAGATCATCGCCCGCCGGGTGGACCCGGCGCTGGTCATCGGCATGCCGGTGGGCTTCGTCGGCGCCTGCGAGGCCAAGGAGGCGCTGCGCGCCAGCGGGCTGCCGCAGCTCAGCAACGTCTCGGAGAAGGGCGGGTCCGCGGTCGCCGCGGCGGCCGTCAACGCGCTGCTGTACTACGAGGTGGGACGCGCATGAACCCCGGTCTGCGTCATCACGGAGACGCGGAGGTCGGCGAGGGGCTCGCCGACTTCGCCGTCAACGTCCGGACGGGCACGCCGCCGCAATGGCTGGCCGAGCGGATCAGGGCGTCCGTCGCGGGCCTCGCCGCCTACCCCGACCCGCGTCCCGCCCGCCGGGCGGTCGCGCGCCGGCACGGCAGATCCGCCGAGGAGGTACTGCTCACCGCCGGTGCCGCGGAGGCGTTCGTGCTGCTCGCGCGGGTCCTCACGCCGCGCCGGGCGGTGGTCGTCCACCCGCAGTTCACCGAGCCCGAGGCCGCGCTGAGGGCCGCCGGGCACGAGGTGGAGCGGGTCATCCTCAGCAAGGACTTCACCCTGGACCCCGGCCTGGTCCCGGACGACGCCGACCTCGTCGTGGTCGGCAACCCGACCAACCCGACCTCGGTCCTGCACCCGTCCGGCGCCATCACCGCCCTCGCCAAGCCAGGCCGGACGGTCGTCGTCGACGAGGCGTTCATGGACTGCGTCCCAGGTGAACCGGAGTCCCTCGCCGGCCGGCTGCCGACGGGGGTCGTGGTCATCCGGTCCCTGACCAAGACATGGGGCCTCGCTGGGCTCCGCGCCGGGTACGTCCTGGCCGATCCTCATCTGGTGGGACGGCTCACAGAAGCGCAGCCGCTCTGGGCGGTGTCCACCCCCGCGCTCGTCGCCGTCGAAGCGTGCTCCACGCCGGAGGCCGTCGCCGAAGCGGAGGCGTGGGCCGTCGAACTCGGCGCCGAACGCGACCGGTTGGCCGCGGAACTGACCGCACGCGGCCTCTATGTCGTCCCGGAGGCACGAGCATCCTTCCTGTGCCTGTGCGTGCCGGACGCTCTCGGCATCAGGGCCCTGCTAAGGCAGCGTGGTTACGCCGTGAGGCGCGGCGACACGTTCCCAGGACTCGGTTCCGACTGGCTGCGGATCGCCGTGCGCGACCGCCAGTCCAACGACCGGCTGCTGGAAGTGCTCGGTGAGCTCGGCATATGACCCTCGGCATATGAACTTCGGAGAGGACCCTGTGAACCTGATCGAGGAGACCATCGCCGCCATCGGCCCGCTGAACGAGGCGGCCATGCGGGACGCCCGCGACCACCAGTCCCGGCTCACCAAGCCGCCCGGGTCGCTCGGCGTCCTGGAAGAGGTGCCGGTGCGGCTCGCCGGGCTGGCCGGGCAGTGCCCGCCGCCGCTGCCCGAGCCCGCCGCCGTCGCCGTGTTCGCCGCCGACCACGGTGTCCACGCCCGGGGCGTCACCCCATGGCCGCAGGAGGTCACCGCCCAGATGGTGGCGAACTTCCTGGCCGGCGGCGCCGTGGTCAACGCGTTCGCCGCCCAGGTCGGCGCCGGGGTCACCGTGGTCGACGTCGGCATCGCCACCGACCTGGACGCCGCCCCCGGCCTGCTCCGGCGCAAGATCGCGCCCGGCACCGCCGACATGACGCGGGGCCCCGCGATGACCGCGGACGAGGCCCGCCGCGCCGTCGAGGCCGGTATCCGGGTGGCCCGTGAGCTGGTCACAAAAGGCGCCCCCGCTGAGGCCGGGGGAGTGGGGGGTCCCCCCTCGAACAGCGCCGAAGGCGCGCGCTGCCTGATCACAGGTGACATGGGGATCGCCAACACCACCGCGTCCGCCGCGCTGATCGCCGCCTTCACCGGCCTGCCGGCGGAACGTGTCACGGGCCGCGGGACCGGCATCGACGACGCCACCCACGCCCACAAGGTCGAGGTCGTCCGCGAGGCCCTGACCCGGCACGGCCTCCTCCCGGGGCACGGCAAGGAGCCCATGGAGGTCCTCGCGGCGGTCGGCGGGCTGGAGCACGCCGCGATCGCCGGATTCGTCCTCGGCGCGGCGGCGCTGCGCGTCCCGGTCGTGCTGGACGGGGTGATCGCCGGCGCCGGCGCCCTGGTGGCCGCCGCGCTGGCCCCGGACGCCCTCGGCGGGTGCGTCGCCGGGCACCGCTCGGCCGAGCCGGGCCACACCGCCGCCATCGAGGCCCTCGGCCTGCGCCCACTCGTCGACCTGGAGCTCCGGCTCGGCGAGGGGACCGGCGCGCTGCTGGCGTTGCCGCTGGTCCAGGGTGCGGTACGGGTCCTGCACGAGGTCGCCACGTTCGACTCGGCGGGCGTCAGCGAGAAGGACGCCGGGCGGCCGTAACGACGTGATCACGGGTTGAGTCACGCTCGGCTATCGACTGGGCGCGGCCCCTCTCCATGGACTCCGCAACCCGAGTACCTTTGTTCCACAAAGAAACTTGCCGGTCACCGTCGTCCGCAAGCCGTCCGCAAGCGAACAGCCCGCGCGTCCCCCACCAGTCACCCGATCGAGAGAACCACCACGTGCCCCCGTACCTGCTAGGCCTGCGACTCGGCGGGCGACGCGTCCTCGTCGTCGGCGGGGGCCGGGTCGCCCAGCGCCGCGTGCCCGCGCTGCTGGACGCGGGCGCCGACGTCGTCGTCGTCTCGCCGCACGTCACCGCCACCCTGGAGGGCCTCGCCGAACGCGGCCGGATCACCTGGCACCGGCGCCCCTTCGAGCCCGGCGACTGCGCGGGCGCCTGGCTGGTGCAGGCCGTCACCGACGACGCCAAGGTGAACGGGGACGTGGTGGCGGAGGCCGACGCCGCGCGGATCTGGTCCGTGCGGGCCGACGACGCCGAGTCGTCCCCGGCCTGGACGCCGGCGAGCGGGCACGCGGGCGATGCGACCGTCGGGGTCCTGCTCGGCGGCGATCCCCGCCGGGCCGCCGGCATCCGGGACGCCGTCGTGGAGGGGCTGCGCGACGGCGCGCTCGAATCCCGGCACTCCCGGCGCAAGCCCGCCGGTGTCGCGCTCGTCGGCGGCGGCCCCGGCGACCCCGGCCTGATCACCGTGCGCGGGCGGCAGCTGCTCGCCATGGCCGATGTCGTGGTCACCGACCGGCTCGCTCCCGGCGGCCTGCTGGACGAGCTGGCCGCCGACGTCGAGGTGATCGACGCCGCCAAGATCCCCTACGGGCGGACCGTCGCCCAGGACCACATCAACGCCTGCCTCGTCGAGCACGCCCGGCGGGGCCGCTTCGTCGTCCGGCTCAAGGGCGGCGACCCGTTCGTGTTCGGCCGCGGCGGCGAGGAGGCGCTGTACTGCGCCCGCCACGGCGTGCCGGTCACGGTCGTCCCCGGCATCACCAGCGCGGTCGCCGTGCCGTCCGCCGCCGGCATCCCGGTCACCCACCGGGGCGTGTCACAGGAGTTCCACGTCGTCTCCGCGCACGTCCCGCCGGACCATCCCGACTCGACCGTCGACTGGGCGGTGCTGGGCCGCGCGAACGGCACGCTCGTCCTGCTCATGGCGGTGGAACGGATGGCACTCATCGCATCGGCCCTCATGCGCTATGGTCGGTCGTCCGACACGCCGGTGGCCGTGATCCAGGACGGCACCCTGCCCGGCCAGCGGACGCTGACGGCGACGCTGGGCACAGTAGCGGGTGAGATGGCCGCCGGTGAGGTCCGGCCCCCGGCGATCGTGGTCGTGGGCGACGTCGTCAATGTGGCACGAGAGATCGACATGATTCGAGCGGACATGGGACGGGATCCGTGACACCCCCGGCAGAGCGAAGCGCGGTCCACGATGAGGAGGCCGCCGGCCCGGAACGCGGGGTCGAGGACTCCGCGGCGCCCGGCCGGGATGCCGTGCCCGAGAAGGACGCCGTGTCCGAGAAAGACTCCCCTGAGACGCCCCGGGAAGATGCTCCCGAGCAGGCCGCCGAGCCCGGCAGGACCAAGGGCGGCCGGCGCCGCGCCCCCCGCGGCGGCGGCGCGGCCGGCGGCGGCACCGTCCGCAAGGCCGAGCTGATCCGGGCCCTGACCGCGCTGCGCGAGCAGCTCGGCTCCTTCGACCTGCTGCTGGACGTTCCCGGCGTCCAGCAGGCCCGCGAGGCCCGCGACGAGCTGCGCGGCCAGCTGGCGGACTACGTTCTCCCGCGCATCCAGGCCGCCGGCGCCCCCATGCTGGTGGTCCTCGGCGGATCGACCGGTGCCGGCAAGTCCACGCTGGTCAACACGCTCGTCGGCGCCCGGGTGAGCGCCACCGGCGTGCTGCGGCCCACCACGAGCAGCCCGATCCTGGTCTGCCACCCCGACCACACGCGGTGGTTCATGGAGGGGCCGCTGCTGCCCGGCATGGGACGGGTCCGGGGCCCCGCGCCCGACGCCATCGCGGGTGACCAGCTGGTCGTCATCGGCAGCGACGCCCTGCCGCCCGGTCTCGCGCTCCTCGACAGCCCCGACTTCGACTCCGTCTTCGAAGACCACTACGAGTTCGCGACCAAGCTGATGGCCGCCGCCGACCTGTGGCTGTGCGTCACCACCGCCGCCCGGTACGCCGACGCGCAGGTGTGGCAGATGCTCCAGCGCGCCAAGGAGAACGGCGCCACGATCGGCGTCGTCCTGTCCCGGGTGCCGGACGGCGCGGGGGCCGAGATCGTCGAGCACTTCGGGGAGATGCTGGACGAGCAGGAGGTCGGCGACGCGCAGCGCTTCACCATCCCCGAGACCCGTATCGAGAACAGCCGGCTCCCCGAGGAGGCCGTCGCGGACATCCGCGAGTGGCTGATCGGCGTCGCCGAGGACGTCGAGGACCGCGAGGTCGTCATCAGCGACACGCTCGCCGCCGTCCTGGACAGCCTCCGCACCCGCGTCCCCGAGCTCGCCCGGCAGGTCGAGGCGCAGGTCGAGCAGCGCGCCGAGCTGGCCCGCGAGGTCGAGGCCGGATACGGCACCGCCCTCGCCGAACTGGACGAGGCCACCCGCAACGGCTCCCTGCTGCGCGGCGAGGTCCTCGCCCGCTGGCAGGACTTCGCCGGCACCGGCGACCTGCTGCGCTCGCTGCACGCCCAGCGGCCCCGGCGCGGCCGCGCCGCGAGCCGGCGGG
>NZ_BCQQ01000124.1 GCF_001552155.1 Actinomadura formosensis NBRC 14204
TGGGAAAATCAGAACTCATACCGCAAATGCTACCCGCCAGTAGGGCTTGGCGGACGGCCCAGGTCCCCGCCTGCAACGGGCACGTGTCCAACGAGGCCGCACGCCGGCGACGGCGAATCGAAGGGAGCACGCCTTGACCTACCGGCTGACGGTCATCGGAACCGGGTACCTCGGCGCCACCCACGCGGCCTGCATGGCCGACCTGGGGTTCGAGGTGCTCGGGCTCGACGTGGACGCGGAGCGGATCGCCCGGCTCTCCGCCGGTGACCTGCCGTTCTACGAGCCGGGGCTGGAGCCCGTGCTGCGCCGGGGGCTGGAGACGGGACGGCTGCGGTTCACCACGTCCTACAAGGAGGCCGCGGAGTTCGGCGACGTCCACTTCCTGTGCGTGGGGACGCCGCAGAAGTCCGGGGAGTACGCCGCCGACCTGAGTTACGTGAACGACGCGATCGCGTCGCTGGGGCCGCTGCTGCACCGGCCCTGCCTGATCGTGGGGAAGTCCACCGTGCCGGTGGGGACGGCCGGCCTGCTGGCCGAGACGCTCGCCAGGATCTCGCCGGTGGGCGGCGACGCCGTGCTCGCGTGGAACCCCGAGTTCCTGCGCGAGGGGTTCGCCGTCCAGGACACCCTGCACCCCGACCGGATCGTGGCCGGGCTGCCCGGTGAGCAGGGCGCGGCCGAGCACGCGGAGAAGGTGCTCCGGGAGATCTACCGGACGATGATCGCGGAGGGGACGCCCTTCATCACCGCCGATTTCCCGACGGCGGAGCTCGTGAAGGTGTCGGCCAACGCGTTCCTCGCGACCAAGATCTCGTTCATCAACGCCATGGCGGAGGTCTGCGAGGCCGCGCACGCCGATGTGACGAAGCTCTCCGAGGCGCTGTCCTACGACGACCGCATCGGCGGCAAGTTCCTCGGCCCCGGGCTCGGTTTCGGCGGCGGCTGCCTGCCCAAGGACATCCGGGCGTTCATGGCGCGGGCCGGCGAGCTCGGCGCCGACCAGGCGCTCACCTTCCTGCGCGAGGTCGACGAGATCAACATCCGGCGGCGCATCCGGATGGTGGACCTCGCCCGGCAGCTGCTCGGCGGCTCGTTCGCCGGGCGGACGGTCGGCGTCCTCGGCGCGGCCTTCAAGCCGAACTCCGACGACGTCCGCGACTCCCCCGCGCTGGACGTGGCCGCGTCCATAAGGGCCCAGGGCGCCAAGGTGACGGTGTACGACCCGCAGGCCATGCGGAACGCGCGCCGCGCCCAGCCGACGCTGGAGTACGGCGAGTCGACCCTGTCCGCGGCCCGGGGCGCGCATGTCGTCCTGCTGCTGACCGAGTGGGCGGAGTTCCGGGCCATGGACCCGTCCGAACTCGCGGAGGCCGTCGCCGAGCGCAACATCGTGGACGGGCGCAACGCCCTCGACCCCGAGCGGTGGCGCGCGGCCGGCTGGAACTACCGGGCCCTCGGACGTCCCTGACCCCGCGGGGAAGCAAAGGATCACAAAAGCTGTTGTCGTGGACATGGCTGACGAATTCGCCGACCAGGACGTGATCCGGCGGCTGCTGAACGAGTCCGGGACGTGGGCGTTCGTCGGGCTCGGCGACAACCCCGAACGCGAGGTCCACAACCAGGCCCGGCTGATGCAGCAGCGCGGGAAGCGGATCATCCCCGTCCACCCGGCGGCGCGGGAGGTGCTCGGCGAGCGGGGGTACGCGTCGCTCGCCGACGTCCCCGGCGAGATCGACGTCGTGGGCGTGTACCGGCGCGCCGAGCACGCCGGGCAGGCGGTGGACGAGGCGATCGCGGCCGGTGCGAAGGCGGTGTGGCTGCCGCTCCAGGTGATCGACGAGGCGGCGGCCCGGCGCGCGAAGGACGCCGGGCTCGACGTCGTCATGAACCGCTGCCCCGCCGTCGAATGGGCCCTGCGCCGCCAGGCCCCGCGCGGCTAGAGCTTCTCGCGGAGCCGCGCGCCCTTCGCCTTGGCCTGGCCGTAGAGGTCCTTCTGGAAGACCGTCATCTTGGCCCGCAGCCCCTCGTCGGACGCGGCCAGGATGCGGACCGCCAGCAGTCCGGCGTTGCGGGCCGCGCCGACCGCGACCGTCGCGACCGGCACGCCGGCGGGCATCTGGACGATCGAGAGCAGCGAGTCCATGCCGTCCAGGTACTTCAGCGGGACGGGGACGCCGATCACCGGCAGCGGAGTCACCGAGGCCAGCATGCCCGGCAGGTGCGCGGCCCCGCCCGCGCCCGCGATGATCACCCGGAGGCCGCGGGCCGCCGCGTCCTCCCCGTAGGCGATCATGTCGTGCGGCATCCGGTGCGCGGACACGACGTCGGCCTCGTAGGGGACGCCGAACTCGGCGAGCGCCTGCGCGGCGCCCTCCATGACGGGCCAGTCGGAGTCGCTGCCCATCACCACGCCGACGACCGGCTCACTCATTCGTGCCTCCTTTGGGGGTCGACCACCACGCCGCCCGGTTCACTCCGCTCATTCGGTGCCTCCAGCAGGCCCCCACCGCAGGTAGTCGGCGGCGTGCCGGGCGCGTTCGCGGACCTCGGCGAGGTCGGCGCCGAGCGCGGTCACATGGCCGATCTTGCGGCCGGGACGCGACTCCTTGCCGTACATGTGCACCTTGACGGCCGGGTCGTGCGCCATCACGTGGATGTAGCGGGAGTAGACGTCCGGGTCGTCCCCGCCGAGCACGTTGGCCATGACCGTGTACGGGGCCGTGGGTTCGGTGGAGCCGAGGGGCAGGTCGAGGACGGCGCGCAGATGCTGCTCGAACTGCGACGTCCGGGCGCCCTCGATCGTCCAGTGCCCGGAGTTGTGCGGGCGCATGGCCAGCTCGTTCACCAGGAGCCCGGTGCCGGTCTCGAACAGTTCGACGGCGAGGAGGCCGAGGACGCCCAGCTCCTCCGCGATGCGGAGGGCGAGGCTCTGCGCCTCGGCGGCCAGGTCCTCCGGCAGGCCGGGCGCGGGCGAGATCACCTCGGTGCAGATCCCGTCCTCCTGGACGGTCTCCACGACCGGGTACGCGGCGCCCTGCCCGTACGGGGAGCGCGCGACGAGCGCGGCCAGCTCCCGCCGGAACGGGACGTGCTGCTCGACCATCAGGTCGACGCCCTCCGCCTGCAGCCGCTCCACCAGGCCGGACGACGGCTCGTCGACGATCCAGACGCCCTTGCCGTCGTAGCCGCCGCGGGTGGCCTTGAGCACCAGCGGCCGGCCGTGCTCCTCGGCGAACGCCGCCAGGAAGGCCCCGGGATCGGACGACGGCACGTGCGCGTACGCGGGGCACGGGACGCCGAGGGCGCTGAGCCGCTCCCGCATGACCAGCTTGTTCTGGGCGTGCGCCAGGGCGGCCGAACCCGGACGGCACGGGACGCCCGTGCCCTCCAGCTCCTGGATGTGCGGGCCCGGGACGTGCTCGTGGTCGAACGTCACCACGTCGCAGCCCTTGGCGAACGCCAGGAGATCGTCGAGGGACCGGTCGTCGCCCACCCGCACGTCCGACACGGCCTTGGCCGCCGACTCGTCCGACGCCCCGGCGAGGACGCGCAGCGACACGCCGAGCGCGATCGCGGCCTGCTGGGTCATCCGGGCGAGCTGGCCGCCGCCCGCCATTCCCACCACGGGCATCTCGCCGCGGCGTGCCGGGTCCAGGGCGGCATCCCCTCTCGGAGGGCGCTGAGCTGTCACATCAGAAGGTTATCGGCCGCCGGACCCGAACGAATCCGCCGCCGCCGGCGTCATAGGTGTGTGAGGATCTCGCGGGCGGGCAGGGAACGTCCGGAGAGCAGGAAACGTTCATGTTCCGACGTCCCCGCGGCAACGGGCGTCTATTCTCGTGGTGCCCCGCATCACCCGCCGCGCCGTCGGCCGTGGCGTGCAGACGAAGCCCGGAAGGACGGTTCCCCTTCGTGAGCCTGGTCGCCAATCTTCATCGGCGGTTCGCGCACCTCGTGCAGGAGATCGCCAAGTTCGGCAGTGTGGGCGCGATCGCGTTCGTCATCACTGTCGTGATCGGCAACGGCCTGCACACGGGGCTGGACGTGGGTCCGCTGACCTCCAACGGCGTCGCGACGATCATCGCCACGACGTTCTCCTACCTGGCGAACCGCTACTGGACGTTCCGGCACCGCGACCGCACCGGCCTCGGCCGCGAGTACGTGCTGTTCTTCGCGCTGAACGGCATCGGACTGGTGATCACCGAGCTGTTCATCGGCTTCTCCCACTACGTTCTCAGGCTGGACGGCGCGGTCTTCTACAACATCGCGCTGGTCATCGGCACCGCCGTGGCGACGCTGTTCCGCTTCTGGTCGTACAAGAAGTGGGTGTTCCTCCCGGCGGACGCCCCGAGCGTCGACCCGGCCTCCGGCCTGCCGGAGGCCCCGTCCGGCCCCATCCCGGAGGGGCCGGGCATCCGCCGGGCGACCCTCCACCCCGGCCCGGCATCCGGCCTGGGCCACCCCCTCGACTCGCACGCCGCCGGGGACTACGCCGAGATCTGAACGCCCCCGGGTCGCCGCGGGGGCGCGCGTCCGCGGCGGGCTCATGCGGGGCCCATGACCACTCGTTCTTCGGCCAGGCGGGCATCTGCGGCCTGGCGCAGGAAGATGCCGAAGACGGCGGGCCGGGACTGGATGAGTTCCAGGCGGCCACCGTCCACCACGGCCAGGGAACGCGCGAGGTAGAGGCCGAGGCCGGTGCCGTGTCCGCCGCTGACACTGCGGTCGAAGATGCGGGGCTCCAGCTCGGACGGGATCCCGGCGCCCTCGTCGCCTACCTCGACCACCACCGAGCCCGCGCCCGGCTTGGTGTGGATGGTGACGGTGCCGGCGCCGTGCGCCAGCGAGTTCTCCAGCAGCGTCGCGACGATCTGGGAGAGGCTCTCGGGGTTCGTCAGGCCGACGAGCCCCTGCTCGCCGATGATCCGCACGTCCCGCCCGGCCTTGCGGAAGCTGGGCCGCCACTCCTTGACCTGCTGGGTGATGATCTGGTCGATCGGGGACGGGACGGCGCCGCCCGTCGGGTCGTGCCGGGCGCGGGCGAGCAGCTGCTCGACGACGGCGACCAGGCGTTCGGTCTGCGCGACGGCGGCGGCGCCCTCCTCCCGGACGACGTCCGGATACTCGGCCGCCTCGATCATCTCCTCCAGCCGCATGGACAGCGCGGTCAGCGGTGTGCGGAGCTGGTGGCTGGCGTCGGTGGCGAACTGGCGGCCGGCGACCACCAGGTCGGTGATGCGGACGGCGCTGCGGTCCAGGACCTCGGCGACCTGGTCGATCTCCGGGATGCCGTAGCGGCGGGGACGCGGCCGGGCGTTGCCGCTGCCGAGCCGGTCGGCGGTCTCGGCGAGTTCCCGGAGCGGCAGCAGGAGCTTGCGTGCCTGCACCATCGCGAGGCCGACGGTGACGGCGACGCCGAGCAGCGCCAGGCTGCCGATCAGCAGGATCAGCCGCAGCGCGGTGTCGCGGATCTCCGGCTCCGGGCGCGACACCCGCACGCGGATCGCGCCCTGGGTCGCGGTGGCGCTGAGGACGCGGCCGCGGCGCGGCGGCCCGGCGGTCACCGTGCGGCCGTCCGGCATGGTGATGGAGATGTGGCGGCCGGGATATTCGCGCGCGATGAGCGCGCTGTTGAAGGGCCGGTGCGCGGCCAGGCCGTACCCGACGCCGCCGGCGATGGAGGACGCCTCCCGGTCGAGCGACCGGCCGGCCTCCTCGTAGACGAGTTTGTGGGCGGCGTAGGCGAGGGGTATGCCGAGCAGGAGGATCGCGACCACCGCCACCGCGAGCGTCGACAGGAGGAGTCGGCGCCTCATCAGGGCTCCTTTGAGGGTGGGGCCGCGGACCGTACGGCATGCGGCGTCCGGGGGCCTCTCGGGAAGGCCCCGGTCGTCCCGCACGGCCGGCGGCGGGCGGTGCTAGTCGCCGCGCTCGAACCGGAAGCCGACGCCCCGCACCGTGGTGATGTAGCGGGGGCTGCCGGCGTCGTCGCCGAGCTTGCGGCGCAGCCAGGAAATGTGCATGTCGAGCGTCTTGGTGGAACCCCACCAGTTGGTGTCCCACACCTCGCGCATGATCTGTTCGCGGGTCACGACCTTGCCCGCGTCGCGGACGAGGACGCGCAGCAGGTCGAACTCCTTCGTGGTGAGCTGGAGCTCCTGTTCTCCCATCCAGGCGCGGCGCGACTCGGCGTCGATCCGCACTCCCTGGACGATCGGGGTCTCGGTGCTGCCCCGGCGCAGCAGCGCCCGCACCCGCGCGAGCAGCTCGGCCAGCCGGAACGGCTTGGTCACGTAGTCGTCGGCGCCCGCGTCCAGCCCGACGACGGTGTCGACCTCGTCGGCACGGGCGGTGAGGATCAGGATGGGCACGCCATGCCCCTCGGCCCGTACCCGGCGGGCCACCTCCAGGCCGTCCAGTTCCGGAAGGCCGAGATCAAGGACGATCAGGTCCACGCCGCCGCCGAGCGCCCGCTCCAGCGCCTGCGGGCCGTCCGGGCTGACTTCGACGGTGTACCCCTCGCGACGCAGCGCGCGGGCGAGAGGCTCGGAGATGGACGTGTCGTCCTCGGCGAGCAGTACTGAGGTCATGAACCGATCGTATGACCAATCTTGACCCTTGCCCGGCTGCCGCCGCGCTCTTGACCTGCGGTTTGCCACTCATAGTACATTTGCGAACACGACATATCCGTTAGAACACGGATCTAGGCCGCATCACGCGTGTCCAGAAGTCAGCGAAAAAATCGCGGCGGACGCGCCGGGCAGCGCCACCGAGGCGGGTCCGGAATCGACGGTTTCGTCCGCATCAAGGTGGATTGCCGGGTCGGATGCGAGCAGCAGCCGGGGACGGCCGCCCGGCGGCGCGGCCGGCAGGACGAGGGGGACGCCGCCGAAGTTCGCCGCCACGCACACGCCGCCGCGCCACATCATCAGCCAGCGCGCCCCGTTCTCGTCCGTCTCGACCCTCGCCGCGGTCAGCCGGGGGTCGTTCAGCTCGGGCGCGGCGCGGCGCAGCGCGATCAGCGAACGATGCCATTCCAGCAGGTCGGCATGGTGCGGGGCGTCCGGCTCGGCCCAGTCGAGGACCGAACGCCGGAAGGTTTCCACAGCCTGTGGATCGGGAACCCCGTCCACCCAGCCGTGCCGCGCGAACTCCCGCCGGCGCCCCTCGCTGACGGCACGGGCCAGTTCAGGGTCACGATGGTCGGTGAAGTAGCACCACGGGGTGGAGGCGCCCCATTCCTCGCCCATGAACAACATCGGCGTGAACGGTGCGAGCAAAAGCAGTGCCGCGCCCACTTTGAGCAGCCCTGGGGACGGCAAAAGGGGACCGATGCGGTCGCCCGCTGCACGGTTGCCGACTTGGTCGTGGTTCTGCAGAAAGCCGAGGAAACGGTGTGCGGGTGTTTCCCCGACGTTCACCGGGCGCCCATGACGCCGCCCCCGGTAGGTCGACATCGTCCCGTCGTGGACGAAGACCTTGGTAAGGGCCTTCTTGAGCGTTTCCAAAGAGCCGAAGTCGCAGTAGTAGCCCTGGCGCTCACCCGTGAGGGCCGCGTGCAGAGCGTGGTGGAAGTCGTCGCTCCACTGCGCGTCCAGCCCGTACCCGCCCGCCTCTCTGGACGTCACCAGGCGCGGGTCGTTCAGATCGGACTCGGCGATGAGGAAGAGTTCCCGCCCCAGGTGGGCGGACTCCGCGGCCACGGCACGGCTCATTTCTTCGAGGATGTGCACGGCGCCCTGGTCGGCGATGGCGTGGACGGCGTCAAGGCGCAGCCCGTCGAAGTGGTAGTCGCGCAGCCACATCAGCGCGTTCTGCACGACGAACGCGCGGACCTCGTCCGAGCCCTCCTGGTCGAAATTCACCGCGTCGCCCCAGGGTGTGGCATGGGCGTCGGTGAAGTACGGGCCAAAGCTCCCGAGACGATTCCCGTCCGGGCCGAGGTGGTTGTGGACGACGTCCAGGATGACCGCCAGGCCGCGAGCGTGAGCGGTGTCCACGAACCGTTTCAATCCATCGGGACCGCCGTATGGCTCATGGGGCGCCCAGAGGTGCACACCGTCGTAACCCCATCCGTGGTGACCGGGGAAGGACGCGACGGGCAGCAGTTCCACGGCGTCTATCCCGAGCGCCACCAAATGGTCGAGACGTTCGATGGCCGCGTCGAACGTCCCTTCGAGGGTGAACGTGCCAACGTGCATCTCGTAAAGGACGCTGCCGGGGAGCGGACGGCCGTGCCAGTGCTGGTCCGTCCAGGCGAACCGTTCGTGGTCGTAGACACGGCTCTGACCGTGGACGCCGTTGGGCTGCCAAGGCGAACGCGGGTCGGGTAGTACCTCGTCCGCACCGTCCAAGGCGAAGCCGTAGTCCGTCCCATGGCCGGCGTCGGCGACGTCCGCCTCCCACCAGCCGGAGTCCTTCGCCACCATGGGATGCCGCGTGCCGCCGGTCACGACCTCAACGCGCCCGGCGGCCGGGGCCCACACCGTGAAACGGGTGCTCACCTGTCGATCTCCCTGGGAACGAGCAGCGCGACGGGCAGATGCGCGAAGACGCGGTCCGCGTCCAGGATCGGGCCCATGTGCGTGCAGCCGGTCAGGACGTCCCGCCAGCCCTGGTGGCGGACGTCCACCCGCGTGCCGTCCCAGCCGCCGCGGCGCTCCAGGCCCACGGGCAGCCGGGTGGCGAGCGCGACCGCGTCGCCCCGCGCGAACCCGATCAGGTGCTCGGCGGCGGGCCCGCGCGCGGCGACCGGCTCGTGCCGCGAGCCCGGCCCGAACCACTGCGGATGCGCCCGGCGCAGCCGCAGCGTCCGCGAGGTGACCAGCAGTTTCTCGTCGTCGACCTCCCTCGGCCTGCGGCCGGTGTCGAGCCGGGCGAGATGCTCGCGGCGCCGCCCGTAGTCGACCGGCCGCCGGTTGTCGGGGTCGACGAGCGACAGGCCGGTCAGCTCGCAGCCCTGGTAGACGTCCGGGACTCCCGGCATCGCCAACTGGACGAGCTTCTGCCCCAGCGTGTTCACGCGCGCGTAGGGGGCCAGCTTCGCAACGAACGACGTCATGTCGGTGACGAGGTCGGCGTCGGCCAGCGTGTCCCGCACATGGGCGAGAACGGCCTCCTCGTAGCCGGCGTCCCGCTCGATCCAGGACGTGCGGGTCTTGGCCTCACGCATCGCCTTGGTGAGGAACTCCTCCAGACGTCCCTGGGTGATCGGCCACGCGCCGACGAGCGTCTGCCAGAGGAGGTATTCGAGGTCGGGCTCCAGCGGTGAGGGGCTCGGACCCCATGTCCGCCAGCGTTCGACCGCTTCCACCCACTCGCCCGGGAGTTCGGCCAGCACGGACAGCCAGGCCCGTACGTCCTCCTCCCGCTTGGTGTCGTGCGTGGACAGCGTTGTCATCGTCAACGGCCAATCGCGCGCGAGCCTGATGCAGTGCGCGTGGAAGTCCTCTGGGCTGACGGAGAACCGCCCTGGGGCGCCGCCCACCTCGTTCAGCGCGGCCATGCGGTTCCACCGGTAGAAAGCCGTGTCCTCCACGCCTTTCGCCGCGAGCGGCGCCGACGTCTGCTGGAACCGGACGATGAACTCGGCGTCGGTGCGCTCACCACGCCCCAATGCCAGGTCTACGACGGCCTCCACGTCGTCATGCAGGTGCTCGGGCAGATGGGCGCGAGCCCGTCGAGCGGCCTCATTCAGGACGTCCACGGCCTGCTGCGGTGCGTCCTCACCCGGCACGACATAGGCGCGGTAGACGGGCATGGCGACGAGCAACTCGAACAAGGCTCGCTCCAAGCCGGGCCGGTGTTCGCCCACAACCCGCCGGAGGACGCGCAAGAGCCAGTCGATCTCCGGCTTCAGCCCGTGTGTGGCGGCATACCGGCGAGCCTCACGCTCGACCTCTTCGAACTCGGCCGGATTGCCCGTCAGCGACACGTAGTAGTCGGTGAGCGGCTTCTCCCCCGCCGGGTCGAGGAACAGCCCGCCGACCATGCCGAGCGAGTCGTAGCCGGTGGTGCCCGCGCACGGCCAGTCCGGCGGCAGCCGCTCCTCCCCCTCAGTGATCTTCTCGACGAGCAGCCAGCGGTCCGGCGCCGCCTCCGCCAGCCGGCGCAGGTAACCGCGCGGGTCGGCGAGCCCGTCCGGATGGTCGATGCGCAGGCCGTCCACGAGGCCCTGCTCGACCAGGCCCAGCAGCAGCCCGTGCGTGCGCCGGAAGACCTCCGGGTCCTCCTGCCGCAGCCCGATCAGCCCGGAGATGTCGAAGAACCGCCGGTAGTTGGGCTCCCCCTCACCGGGCAGGACGACCCGTCCACCGCCCGCGTCCCAGTCGATGTCGAACCACTTCGCGAAGGGCGAGCGCGGACCGTCCGCGAGGACCTCCGCGAGCGGCAGGTTCAGCTCGTGCGGCTCCGGGATCGCCATGTGGTTCGGGACGGCGTCGACCAGCACCCGCAGGCCGTGCGCGCGGAACCGGGTCGCCATGGCGCCGAACGCCTCCGGCCCGCCCAGCTCCTCCGAGAGCCGGGAGTGGTCGACGACGTCGTAGCCGTGCGCGGACCCTGGCGCGGCCTGTAACACCGGCGACAGGTAGACATGGGACACGCCGAGGGACGCCAGGTAGGGAGCGAGCGCGGCGGCCTCGGCGAATCCGAAGCGCCCCTCGGGCGTGCCGCGGAGCTGGAGGCGGTAGGTACCGGACGGCGGTGCGGCGAGAGCGTCCTCGGCGGGTACGGCGGTCTCGGCGCTGTGGTCTTCGGACACGGTTTCCTCTGGGGGGTCGGCGGGGAGCGGGTCCTCGGGAACGGGTTCGGCGTGCATGTCGTCGTGCATGTCGTCGTGCATGGCGTGGTCACGTCGTCGGGTGCATGGCGGGCATCGTCCTCAGACCCGGCGCAGGACCTGGATCGACCGGGCGTGGACCGGGACGCTCTCGCGGGCCTTCACGACCGGCGACTCCTCCTCGGCGAGCAGCGGGTCGGCGGTGTCGAGCACCTTGCCCCACAGCTGCCCGTACACGGCGGGCGGAAGCGTGAACATCAGGTCCCCGTCGTGCGCGTTGAACAGGAGCAGGAACGAGGCGTCCCGGACCTGCCGCCCGCGCCGGTCGGGCTCCCCGATCGCGTCGCCGTTCAGGAACACGTTCAGCGACTTGTTGAAGCCCGCCGACCAGTCCTCCTCGGCCATCTCCCTGCCGTCCGGGGTGAACCAGACCAGGTCGGGCAGTTCCTCGGCCTCCGCTTCGGCCTGCTCCATGCCGCGGGCGGCCTGGTGGGCGGGCTTCGCCCCCTGGCCACCGACGAAGAACCGCCGGCGCCGGAACACCGGATGCTCGGTCCGCAGCTTCGACAGCCGCCGGACGAAGTCGAGCAGCGGGCCGCGTTCGTCGAAAAAGGTGTCGTCGCGCAGGCCCGTCCAGTCGACCCAGGAGAGCTCGCTGTCCTGGCAGTAGGCGTTGTTGTTGCCGCCCTGGGTTCGGCCTATCTCGTCGCCGTGCAGCAGCATCGGGACGCCCTGCGACAGGAACAGCGTGGTCAGGAAATTGCGTTTCTGGCGTTCGCGGAGTGCGACGATGCCCAGGTCGTCTGTCGGGCCCTCATGGCCGCAGTTCCACGACCGGTTGTCGTCGGTGCCGTCCCTGTTGCCCTCCCCGTTCGCCTCGTTGTGCTTGCCGTCGTAGGAGACGAGGTCGTTCAGCGTGAACCCGTCATGGCATGTCACGAAGTTGATCGAGGCGATGGGGCGGCGCCCGTCATCGGCGTACAGGTCGGACGAGCCCGTCAGCCGGGACGCGAAGCCGGGCATCACGCCCGGCTGCCCGCGCCAGTAGTCGCGCATGGTGTCGCGGTACTGGCCGTTCCACTCCGTCCACAGCGGCGGGAAGTTCCCGACCTGGTAGCCGCCCTCCCCGATGTCCCACGGCTCGGCGATCAGCTTCACCTGCGAGACCACCGGGTCCTGCTGGACGAGGTCGAAGAACGCCGCCAGCCGGTCCACCTCGTGCAGTTCGCGGGCCAGCGTCGCCGCGAGGTCGAACCGGAACCCGTCCACGTGCATCTCGGTCACCCAGTACCGCAGCGAATCCATGATCAGCTGCAGGACGTGCGGGCTGCGCATCAGCAGGCTGTTCCCGGTGCCCGTCGTGTCGATGTAGTAGCCGGGGTTTCCGTCGACGAGCCTGTAGTACGAGGCGTTGTCGATGCCCCGGAACGACAGCGTCGGCCCGAGATGGTTGCCCTCGGCGGTGTGGTTGTAGACGACGTCCAGGATCACCTCCATGCCCGCCTCGTGCAGCGCCTTCACCATCGCCTTGAACTCCAGCACCTGCTCGCCCCGCTGCCCCGACGACGAGTACTCGTTGTGCGGCGCGAAGAAGCCGATGGTGTTGTAGCCCCAGTAGTTGCGCAGGCCGCGGCTCGTCAGCGCGTCGTCGTGGACGAACTGGTGGACGGGCATCAACTCCACCGCCGTCACCCCGATCGACCGCAGATGATCGATGATCACCGGGTGGGCGAGGCCCGCGTACGTGCCGCGCAGCGCCCGCGGGACGCCGGGATGCCGGGCGGTGAGGCCCTTGACGTGCGCCTCGTAGATCACCGTCTCGTGGTACGGGATGCGCGGCGGGCGGTCGTCCCCCCAGTCGAAGTACGGGCTGACGACCACCGACCGCATCGTGTGGGCCGCGGAGTCGGCGTCGCCCCGCGACCACGGGTCGCCGAAGCGGTAGCCGAAGCAGGACTCGTCCCGGTCGACCGCCCCCTCGACGGCCTGCGCGTACGGGTCGAGGAGCAGTTTCGCCGGGTTGCAGCGCCGCCCGCTCCGCGGCTCGTACGGCCCGTGCACCCGGTACCCGTACCGGCGGCCCGGCATGACGCCCGGCAGATAGCCGTGCCAGACGAACGCGTCCACCTCCGGGAGCGGGAACCGCGTCTCCTCGCCGTCGCCCGCCGGCCCGTCGAACAGGCACAGCTCCACCCGTTCGGCCGCCTCGGAGAAGACGGCGAAGTTCGTCCCCGCACCGTCGAACCGGGCCCCGAGGGGGTAGGGGTCGCCCGGCCAAACCTGTGCCACTGTCCCGCCTCCCGTCCATGCCGCGCCGGGCCCCGCGGCGCGGGACCCGGCGGCGCACGCGGGAAGCCCTTCCCCGTGAGGGGTGGCTCACACCGATCGGGACCCCACTGGCCAGAACGGACATTCGTGAACTACATTAGGGGAGCCTAACCTTAATGAGGGCGCCCTAAGCGTCCCGGGGTGAGGCGCGTCGAGCCCGTATGAGCCGCACGGAAGGTCCCCTACCGGCATGTACGTCTGCATCTGCAACGCCATCACCGAAGATGACGTACACGGCTGCATGGCGAGCGGCTGCACGACCGCCAAGGCCGTCAAGTCCGCGTGCGGCTTCAAGCCCGGCTGCGGCATGTGCACCAAACGCATCCACACCATGGTCAGCGAGTACCGGACGGCGAACGAACTGGCGGACGCCCTGACCGGCGGCCCGCTCGCGCTGACGGCCGTCCCCGAGCCCGTCCCGTCCGCCGCGTCCGAGCCGACCGGGCCCGTCGCCGCCGAGGGGACCGCGCCGCCGACCGCCGCCTGAGCGCCCCCGCCACGCGGACACGCGCCGTATCCGGGTTATCGACGCCCTGAACCGGCCGCCGTGGAAGCATGGAGGGCATGGAAGGCGACAAGGACATCATCGCGCTGCTGAACGACCAGCTCACCGCGGAGCTCACGGCGATCAACCAGTACTTCCTGCACTCCAAGATGCAGGAGAACTGGGGCTTCACCCGTATCGCCAAGCACACCCGCGACGAGTCCTTCGACGAGATGCGGCACGCCGAGCGGCTCACCGACCGGATCCTGTTCCTGGAGGCCCTGCCGAACTACCAGAAGCTCGGCACGCTGCGGATCGGGCAGACCGTCTTCGAGCAGCTCAAGGCCGACCTGGAGGTCGAGTTGGAGGCCGTCGCCCGGCTGCGTCCCGGCATCGAACTGATGCGCTCGCGCGGCGACATCACCTCCGCCCGGATCTTCGAGGACATCCTCGCCGACGAGGAAGAGCACATCGACTACCTGGAGACCGAACTCGGCCTCGTCGAGGCCCTCGGCGAGCAGAACTACCTGCAGCGCCTCACCGGCTCGCCCGGCGAGGACGGCCCCAGCCCCGTCTGAGCCCTACGGCGTCTCCGGCTCCGGCTCCCGCCCGGTCTTGCGGCGCAGCACGTACGGCTGGACGATGCCGAGGCCGCGGACCGGGCGCCGCACGATCCGCGTCACCTGGTAGGCCGGTTCCCCCTCAAGCTGCGCCGCCAGCTCACTGTCGATGACGACGGCCCCCGGACGGGCGAGCGAGGTGAGCCGGGCCGCGAGGTTCACCGTCGTGCCGAACACGTCGCCCATCAGCGGCAGGACGGGCCCGTACGCGACGCCGACCCGCACGTCCGGGACCTCCGTCTCGTCCTGGATCGCCGCCGCCACCGTCAGCGCTATCTCCGCGCCGACCTGCGGAGTCTCCGCGCTGAACAGCACCTCGTCGCCGAGCGTCTTCACCAGCCGGCCGCCGCAGGAGGCGATGATGTCGGCGGCGGTCTCCTCGAACCACTCCACCACCCGGGCCAGCTCGATCTCCTCCAGCTCCCGGCTGACCTGCGTGAACGACACCATGTCCGCGAAACCGACCGTGGTCATCGGCCGGCCCGCCGGGTCGCCGTTCTCCCGCGTCGCCGCCCCGGCCAGCGCCCGCGTCCCGGCGGCGGCGAGCTGGCGCCGCCAGGCGTGCACCACCAGCGGCTCGAACTCGCCGATGTGCTTCTCCGCGATCTCCACGACCGTGTCGACCGCCTCGGCGGACGGCGTGTCGTGCGGGTCCGGGGTCAGCATGCTGCGCAGCAGGTTCACCTGCCACTCCGCGAGCCGGGTCATCGTCTGCCCGAACGCGCGGACGAGCCGGATCACGCCGTCCTCGTCCAGGATCCCGTCGTCCACCAGCCGGCGGAGCCGGTCCAGGGCCGCGATGTCGCCCTCGGTGTAGGCGATCGCCTCGTCCGGCATCGACGGGTAGCCGAACGCCCGCCATATCCGGCCGGCGAACTCCCGGGACACCCCGGACAGCCGGACGGCGTCGACGCGGTTGTACCGCAGCTCGCCTCCGAGCAGGAGCTCTTCGATCTCCTTCGGATCCGGCAATCCGGCCGCCATTCTCCGCCCCTCAGTCCGCCGCCGCCCCGGGCCGGGGCGGCGGCGTCCCACCTCGGTACCAGGACATATCGTCGCAGATCAGCAATCGGATCAACGTCCGGACCGCGGATCGCCGTTCCCCGTTCACCGGACGTGCACGACATCGCCCGCGCTGACCGCGCGCTCCCCGCCCGCCGCCGCGACCACCAGCCGCCCCGTCCCGTCCACGTCCCGCGCCGTCCCGGTCAGCCGCTCGCCGCCGGGCAGCTCCACCCGGACCTCGCGCCCGAGCGTCGCGCACAGGTCCCGGTAGGCGGTACGCAGGCCGCTGCGCTCCGGATCACCCTCCAGCGCCGTCCACTCCCGGTACCAGGTGGCGAACTCGCGCAGGATCGCGCGCAGCAGCGGCGCCCGGTCGCTCAGCGGCGCGCCCTCGATGGCCAGGGACGTCGCGGCCGGCACCGGCAGCTCGTCCTCCCGCAGCCCCACATTGAGGCCGACACCGATCACCAGGCCGCCGTCGACCTTCTCGGCGAGGATCCCGGTGAGCTTGCGGTCCCCGACGAGCACGTCGTTGGGCCACTTCAGCCGGGCGTCCACGGTCACGTCGTCCCTCGCGCCGAGGAACCGCTCCCCCTGCTGCGACCAGGCGGTCATTCTCCTGATGGCCGTGGCGACGGCGACCCCCGTCAGCAGCGACGCCCACCCGAGGACCGGCACCGGCACGGCGGGCCGCAGCAGCATCGAGAACATCAGCCCGGACCGCGGCGGCGCCGTCCACGTCCGCCCCAGCCGACCCCGGCCCGCCGTCTGCACCTCGGTGACCAGCACGGTCCCCTCCGGGGCGCCCTCCCGGGCCCGCGCCGCGAGGTCGGCGTTGGTGGAGCCCGTCTCGTCCACGACCCGGATCTCCCGCCACAGCCCGCCGTCCCGGACCAGCGCCCGCCGCAGCGCCCCCTCGTGCAACGGCGGCCGCTCAAGATCCCCATAAGCTGAGTTCACCCCTCCCATCCAACCCCACCCCCGGCCCCGATGCCGGGCGCCGTGCGGGAACACACCGGACGCTCGTTAGGGTGCTGGCCATGAATGGTGTGACGCTGCGGCGCGACGGGCACGTCGCGGAGATCGTGCTGGACCGGCCCGAGGCGCTGAACGCCCTGTCGACGGCGATGGCGCGGCGCCTCGCGGCCGTGTGCGGCGAGGTTGCGGCGGACGCGGGCGTCCGCGCGGTGGTGCTGAGCGCGGCCGGTGAGAAGGCGTTCTGCGTCGGCGCGGACCTCAAGGAACGCAACGCGATGACCGACGAGGAGATCTTCGCGCAGCGGCCGGTCTTCCGGGCCGCGTTCGGCGGCGTGCTGAACCTGCCGCAGCCCGTCATCGCGGCCGTGCACGGCTTCGCGCTCGGCGGCGGCTGCGAGTTCGCGCTGTCCGCCGACCTGATCGTCGCGGACGAGACGGCCGTGTTCGGGCTGCCGGAGGTGAGGGTCGGCCTCGTCCCCGGCGGCGGCGGAACCCAGCTCGCACTGCGCCGCCTCGGCCCCGGCAGGGCCGCCGACCTCGTCTTCACCGGCCGCCGCCTCGGCGTCGAGGAGGCCCTCGACTACGGCCTCGCCGACCGCAAGGTCCCGGCGGGCACGGCCCGCGAGGAGGCCCTGGCCCTGGCCGCCGTGATCGCGCAGAACTCCCCGGTCGCCGTCCGCGCCGCCAAACGCGCCCTCCGCCTCGGCGGCGGCGTCGGCCTCGACGCCGGCCTCGACCTCGAAGAGAACGCCTGGCGCACCGCGGCCTTCTCCGCCGACCGCCGCGAAGGCATCGCCGCCTTCACCGAAAAGCGCACCCCCAACTGGCCGTCCTGACCCGCCCCCTCCGCCCTACCGGACGACGGCGCAGCATTCCGCAGGTGATGCAGGGTGAGCTAGCGCGCGAGCTTGTATTCCTCGTGTGGGATCGCCCGCTCCCACACCATTTCGAACGCGGCCACGCACTGGACGACGGCACGTGGATCGGAGACGAACTCGTACTGCTTCAGACTGGATCCGTCGCCCGCACTGAAGTTGAAGCGCACCAGTCGCTGGTCGAACATCCAGAAGTCGGCGCCGGGAAGCATCAGGTCATATGCCTGCCGCCGCGGCAGCCACCGTACCTCCTCGCCGGCCTTGATGTTCATGCGGGTAACCTCGTGCTCGAACGCAATGTAGTCCGTCACCGGCTCCGACACGATGCGCGCCCGCCGCACCTTCACCCCACGCGTGACCGCCGAGCCGATCAGGTCCAGCCACCGCCGCCAGTCCTCCTCCTTTCCGACTGACTCCCCGGCCTTCCAGCGGAGGAATTCCTCGTCGGTCGGCTGATAGGTATCGCGCATCTCCAGGTGCACCGCCGACCGTGTAGTACCTGCGAGCAAGTCAGCGAAGCTCGGCGTTCCGGTCCCTTGACGTGCTTGTTCGTAGGACGCGGTTGCCGCTTCCTGCAGGATGTCCGCCATTCGGGCGGGCTGCCAGATCACGGCTTCGTCGGCGCCGAGTACGCCGTGTCCGGTCACTTCCTTGATGATCTCAGGATCGGTGACGATGCGGCCTTGATGGTAGAAGTCACCGCTGTTGCGGTCCCGGAACGTGGCAGGACACTCCTCGTCCTTCGATTCAGGATCTTTGCCGACGAAGTCCAGATCCGTCATGGGGAGAAACCTCCACATATTTGTTCGATCGAGAGACCGTCCATATTGACTTTCACCCTATGTGCGGGGGCGCGTCAAGGTCGGCTTTCAAGGTCGGCGAGCACTACCGCGATCAGCTCGCGGACCGGCCGCCCGTAGACCGAGAGCCCCGACAGTCGCTCCCATGCCTCCACATACATGCCGACCTCGTACGGCTGCGTGATCGTAAGATATCCCGATACGAGCTCCACAGAGACGACGTCGGTGTCGCTCATGGTGAAAGATTCATCCGGCGACACCCCGCGCCGGTCGGTGTTGCGGGGAATCACCCCAAAACTGACAGTGGGCAGGCGGATCACCTCCAGCAGGTGCCGGAGCTGCTCGGCATGAGTCCCAGGAGTGAACGGGCGGTACCACAGCACGTCCTCCTCCACCACGAACAGAAATCTCTTGCCGGGTCGCCGAAGCACGTGCTGCCGCGCCATCCGTTCCGCAACTGCCTCGGCCACGTCGTCCACCGCGACGTGCTGTTCCATCCGGGCCTGTGTGAGGTAGGCAGTGGTAAGCGCCTCCGTTTGAAGGAGGCCGGGGATCACCTTCGTCTGGTAGACGCGGTGCACCCGAACCCGCTCGTACTTCTCGCGGACCGACTCCTGCACACGTTTCAGGCCCGCACGGGTCGCTTCTTTATGCGTCTCCCACATGTTCGCAGCAGCTCGCTGCTCGGCCAGCAACTCAGCCAACCGCTGCTCGTTTGCACCGGAGATCCGGCACCATATCCGCACGTGATCGACGGTGATCGTCCGGCGGCCTTTTTCGATCATGCTGACCAGCGACGAGTCCGCCCACCCGGCCCGCCGCGCGAACTCCACTCCCGACAGGCCGGCGTCGGCGCGCATCTCACGGAGTTGGCCGCCAAGACGCTCACGTGCGGCCTGCACCGACGATGACGAGACGGTAGGTGGCATCAGGCGTACTCGTGGCCGCCGCATTGATCGCGGCGTGCCGCGGTTGACGAGGTCCGACAGCGTTGGCCCGAGGTCACGATGTCAAAGTCTGTCAAATTTCTGGACCGTAGTCAGGTGGATGGCGGTCAATGGCGGGGTGCCCAAGCAAGGAGGCTCCCGATGCCCATGGCCATCCACGTACGCCGCGATCGGACACTACGTGTGAAGGTAACCGACGCCTGCGGACTCACATGCGACTTCTGCCATAACGAGGGCACCCCGGTGGCAGTGGATCAGCCGAAACAGCGGCGCATCCCCTTGCCGATCGCAGAGGGCGGTCGCTCTGGGAGAGTGTCGATCTACGCTGCGACCAACGGTGCGAAGTTCATCCCGGCCATGATGCTGCCCGACGAGGCATTCACTTCGGCATTGGTGTCGATGCGGGACCGGCTCGACATCGGCGAGGTCCACCTGACCGGCGGAGAGCCGACCCTGCACCCACGGTTGCCGGAGTTGATCACGATCGCCCGTACGCTCGGGCTGACGGTGGCGATGACGTCCAATGGGCAGAATGGCGCGCGGCTGATCCCGCACTGTGCCGACGCTGGGCTGTCGCGCGTCAACTTCTCCATCTTCGGCACGACAGCGGCCGAGCTGGCGAGTGTTCAAGGTGCCCGCTACGCCTCCATCCGGAGCGCGCAGCGCAAATTGGACGATCTGGCCGATTCCATTGACGCCGCGATCAAGGCCGGTGTCCCCGCGAGCGCAAATCTCGTCGTCCCCGGCTACTCTCACAAACCACGAGTGATCAACCTGCTCGAACATTACTCCATGCGGCTGTCGATCCGGCTCCTTAATTCCCTCGATGAGGGCGTGGCATCGATCAAGGGTATCCACGGCATCCTCCGAGATCTCGGAGCCGTGCCAGTGGAGCGGCTGCTGATCGCGGGGACGTCCAGCGCTCGAACCGTCTACCGCCTGCCTTCCGGGCGGCTCGTCCACTTCAAGCAGATCCGGCCGGTGCGCCTACCACGCACCTGTTCCTCCTGCCGCTTCAGCAACGATCGTGAATGCCAGGAGGGCTACTATGGGCTGCGCCTCTACCGGGATCGCAAAGGCCGTTACCAGGTCGGCGTATGTATCCAGCGCATGGACCTGTGCCAGCCGGTCGAGCAGTTCGTCACTAGTGAGATAGCGGGGGAAGTCCTGCGCTTTCGGGAGACCGAGTACGCGGCCTTGAGGGAGAATCTCGACTACCGTCCGCCTGACAGAGGAGAGCGATGAGCGACATCGAACACGAGGCGCGTGTCCTGGCGATCGATCCAGCGCGGGTGGCCGACCTGATCCTTACGAAGGGGGGTGAGCGGACCGTACCGGATAGGCTGATGCGTCGTTACGTCTACGACATCACGCCCGGGGATCGCACCCGGTGGATTCGGTTGCGGGACACCGGCAGCGAGGTCACGCTGACCGTCAAGGAGATCACCGATGACGGCATCTCCGGCACCCGTGAGACCGAAGTGACAGTGTCGGACTTTGAGACGACCAACACGCTCCTCGGCCTGCTGGGATATCGGCCCAAGAGCTACCAGGAGAATCGGCGGGAGTCTTTCTCTCTCGATGGGGCGCGTCTGGAAATAGACCATTGGCCGCTCATCCCGCCGTACCTGGAGATCGAAGCCGACACGGCCGACGAAGTCCACCGTATCGCCGGCCTACTCGGCTTCCGCGAGAATGACCTGACCGGCGAGAACACGATCAAGATTTACCGCCGCCACGGACACGACCTGAACAAGATCCCGGAGCTCCGCTTTCGCACATGAGACCAGCAGCTTCACGATAGGAGCGCAACAGCGCGCCGAACGTACACAGAAGCGGATCTCGGGTGAAGTCGCCGGCTGGCATGAGGGCAACTCATAATTGTCCGCGCACGGATTTTAATTGCTGCATGATTGCTGCCAGTTCGCAGCCGGCCATATCCAGAGGCGCCAGTCCGAATTGACGTCATCACCTATTTATGTAACCAAGAAGGGTCGTACGGCCGCCCGGGGAATTATACCGGCCGCACGACCCTTTGGCTTATTTTGGCGGTTAACTCAGATCATACTTGCCACACTTA
>NZ_BCQQ01000125.1 GCF_001552155.1 Actinomadura formosensis NBRC 14204
ACCGGCCGCGCCGCGGTTCGCTCCGCCCGGCCCGCGGCTCGCGCCGACGCCCGAGGAGATCGCCACCCCGGGAACGACCCCCGCCGTTCCGGTGCCCGCGCCCGCGCTGTCGGGGCCCGTCCACGATGCTCCGGCCGTCGGCGCCGTCCCGGGCCATCACGTCGCCGACGCGGCCTGGACGCCGCCGCCACCGGCCGGGCGACGGGTTCCGTGGCCGGTGCGGGCCGTCCTCGTGGCCCTCCCGGTGCTCGGCTTCGGCATCGTGACCTGGGCCCTCGTCGCCTACTACGCGGAACGGCGCCGGAGCCGCCCGCTCGCGCTGATGGCGGCCGGGTACCTGATGCTGACGGCCGTCTTCCTCGTCGGCGCCACGAGCGGCGACCCGGATCAGACCGGCTGGTGGGACGGGCCGATCTTCCTCGCGCTGCTGACCACGATGTTCGGCGGCGCCGTCCACCTCGCCGTCCTCACGGCCGACCCGCAGTGGTCCCCGCGCCATGGCGGGGTGCCCGTCCTGAACGTCCAGCTGATCGAGCGGAGGGTCCGCCGGGAGCAGGCCCGCTCGCTGGCGGCGCACCACCCGTCGATCGCCCGCCGGCTCGGCGTCGGCCGCCCCGACCTGCCCCGCGCGTTCGACGACGGCGGCCTGGCCGACGTCAACTCGGCGCCCGAGCATGTGCTCGCCTCGCTGCCGGGCCTGGACCCGTATCACGCGAAGCTGATCGTGCTGGCCCGGACGGCGCACGGCCCGTTCGTCGCCGTCGACGACCTCGCGACCAGGGAGATCCTGCCGTACCAGGCGGTGTACGCCCTGCGCGACATGCTGATCGCCGTCCCGCCCGCCCCCGACCCGGAGCCGGACGCGGAGCCGGACGCGGAGCCGGACGCGGAGCCGGACGCGGAGCCGGACGCGGCGAAACCGTCCGCGGAATCCGCGCCCGGCGCCTGACCCGGAAACCGGAAGGACCCCGGGCCCTGGGCCCGGGGTCCTTGCTCGGTGCACGCCCTACTCGGCGGCGACGGGTTCCTTCTCCGCCTCCGGAGGAGCGGTGCCCTCGCCCTTGATGGAGCGGATCAGGAGCTGGGAGACGTCCACGACCTCCAGCGACTCCTTGGCCGCGCCCTCGTTCTTCTTCTCGTTGATGGCGTCGCCCAGCATCACGAGGCAGAACGGGCAGGCGGTGGAGACGGTGTCGGGGTCGGTCTCCAGCGCCTCGTCCACGCGCTCGGTGTTGATGCGCTTGCCGATGCGCTCCTCCATCCACATCCGCGCGCCGCCGGCGCCGCAGCAGAAGCCGCGGTCCTTGTGCCGGTGCATTTCCTGCGTCCTGACACCGGGGACGGTCGCCATGATGTCGCGCGGCTGCTTGTAGACCTTGTTGTGGCGGCCCAGGAAGCAGGGGTCGTGGTAGGTGATGTTCTCCTCGATCGGCGTGACCGGGGTGAGCCTGCCCTCCTCGACCAGGTGCGCGAGCAGCTGGGTGTGGTGGACGACCTCGTAGTTCCCGCCGATCTGCGGGTACTCGTTGGCGAGGGTGTTGAAGCAGTGCGGGCAGGTCGCGACGATCTTCTTGACGCCCGCGTCGTTCAGCGTCTCGACGTTCTGCTGGCCGAGCATCTGGAAGACGAACTCCATGCCGAGGCGGCGGGCCGGGTCACCGGTGCACGCCTCCATGGGGCCGAGGACGGCGAACTTGACGCCCGCGATGTGCAGCAGTTCGGCGACGGCCTTGGTGGTCTTCTTGGCACGGTCCTCCAGGGCGCCGGCGCAGCCGACCCAGAACAGGTACTCGGTGTCCTCGGGCAGCTTGTCGTCGACGACCTCGACCTCGAAGTCCAGCTCCTCGATCCATTCGAGGCGCTTCATCTCGGACATGCCCCACGGGTTGCCCTTGTTCTCCAGGTTCTTCAGCATGACGCCGGCCTCGGACGGGAACGAGGACTCGATCATCACCTGGAAGCGGCGCATGTCGAGGATGTGGTCGATGTGCTCGATGTCGACCGGGCACTGCTCGACGCAGGCACCGCAGTTGGTGCAGGACCACAGGACGTCCGGGTGGATGACGCCGTCGTCGGCGACGAGCTCCTTGTCCACCTGCATGGCGAGCTTCTGCTCGTCGGTGAACTTCTCGCGCTGCTCCTCGGACGCGGTGAAGTAGGGCGCCTTGGCGAGCGCGTGGTCGCGCAGTTCCAGGATGACCATCTTCGGCGACAGCGGCTTGCCGGTGTTCCAGGCGGGGCACTGCGACTGGCAGCGACCGCACTCGGTGCAGGTCGCCATGTCGAGGAAGCCCTTCCAGGTGAAGTCCTCGATCTTGCCGCGGCCGAAGACGTCCTCGTCGGGGTCGGCCTCCTCGAAGTCGAGCGGCTTGCCGCCGCTCATCATCGGCTGCACGGCGCCGAGGCCGTCCGGGTGGCGCTTGAACATGACGTTCAGCGGCGCCAGGAAGATGTGCAGGTGCTTGGAGTGGACGACGAAGACCAGGAAGACCAGCGCGACGCCGATGTGCAGGAGCAGCCCGACCGACTCCAGCACCTCAAGGGTGCCGTGGTCCGTGCCCTTGAACAGCCGGCCGACGAGGTAGGAGAAGTAGGCGCCCTTGCCGTAGGGGAGGTTGCCGCTGGCCCACTCCACGCCGCGGAAGAAGAACATCGTCCAGATCACGTTGAAGATCATGAACAGCGTGATCCAGGCGCCGGACAGGTGCGAGCCCTTGAACCGGGACTTGCGCCCGATGCGCTTCGGCGAGTTCTTGAGCCGGATCGCGGTGAACACGATCAGGCCGGCGGTACAGGCGAGCGCGATCGTGTCCTGGACGAAGCCGATCGGCCCCCAGGTCTGCAGCCCCGGGATCTTCGCGTCCAACCCGAACAGCAGCGCGACGGCCGCCTCCAGGTAGACGGTGATCAGCAGGATGAACGCCCACATGACCGCCGCGTGCGAAACGCCGGCCAGCGTCCACTTCAACAGCTTGCGCTGCCCCAGGACTTCAATGGCCTGGCCCTCGACGGCCTCTTTGGGCCTGCGCTTGACCTGCAACGTCCGTTCGGGGTCCGGCTGCCCGCTCGTGGCGATGTGGTACAGGAACAGCACCCGCCGAGCGGCGAGCGCAAGAGCGACCGCCGTTCCGGCGAGCCCAATGACCAACGTGATCCAGAACACTGTTCCGTCCTCCTGGGGTACGGGCGATGGCAGTCAGCGTAGGGCTCGTGGCAGACTGCGCGTCATCCGGGGCCCGAATACTACTCGGTAGTAGCTTATGCGTCACGCCCGCGAGTTTTCGCACACCCGATGAGTATCGGCCGGTTCCCGAGTCCATACCACCGACAGGGGCGCGTCCAGGCCCGTCCCGTCCACCGGTATACCGAACGAAGGAACCCCGATGACCTCGATGCCCGATCTCGCTCCCGCGGCCCGGCGCATGACCGACCTGCTGGCGGGCGTCCGCGACTTCCAGCTCACCGGCCCGACGCCGTGCGCCGGCACCTCGCTCGGCGCGCTCATCGACCACGTGAACGGGCTGACGCTCGCCTTCACCTGGGCCGCCGCGAAGAACTTCCCGGAAGGCGGGACGCAGCCGCCGTCCGTCGACGCGTCCCGGCTCCCGCCCGACTGGCGCACCCGCGTCCCCGAGCAGCTCGACGCGCTCGCCGCCGCCTGGCGCTCCCCGGACGCCTGGCAGGGCATGACCCAGGCCGGCGGCATCGACCTGCCGGGCGAGCAGGCCGGGAATGTCGCGATGAACGAGCTGGTCGTGCACGGCTGGGACATCGCCCGCGCCAGCGGCCAGCCCTACGACATCGGCCGGGCCGAGATCGAGAGCTGCCTCGCCTTCGTCGCCCCGGCCGTCGAGCAGAGCGGCGGCAACGGCATCGAGGGCCTCTTCGGCCCCGCCGTCGACGTCCCGCAGGACGCGCCCCCGCTCGACCGCCTCATCGCCCTGACCGGCCGCGACCCGTCCTGGACGGCCGACCGGGGATGACCCGAGTGGGCGCACCGCCCTCGGATCGGGCCACGGGAGGTTTTACCCGCGCAGGCTAGCTGTTGATCACGCGCTTTGTGAGGATTGTCGAAAAGGTTGCCCATGCCGGCCCATCGATCACGAGATCGATGCCGAAACGAAGATCACTCCGTCATCGCATCCGAGGCTCCCCCTGCCTCGCCGACGGACGGTCGCCCAGACCACGCGGAACGCCGCCGCGGCACGAGCGATGGCCGGCGGCCGGCACTGTGAGACGGCGGCGGAACGCGACCGGAGGGGGAAGACATGACCGAGACCGCCGCAATACCGCAATGGCACGTCGTCGGCGACTGGTTCGACGTCTGCAAATGCAGCATCCCGTGCCCCTGCACCTATGCACAGCCTCCCACGTTCGGCGACTGCGACGGTGTGCTGGCGTGGCGCATCCGCGAGGGACGGTACGGAGACGTCTCGCTCGACGGCCTCAACGTCCTGATGCTCGGCTCCTTCGTGGGGAACGTATGGGGCGAGCACTCCGACTCGTACGCGGCCGTATTCCTGGACGAACGCGCCGACGACTCCCAGCGCGGGGCGCTCGGGAAGATCTTCGGCGGCGAGGCCGGGGGATGGCCCGCCCGGCTCGTGGAAATGCTCGCTCCCGAGATCAGGGGACTCGAATTCTCCCCCATCACGATTTCGGTCGACGACGACCTCGCCGGCTGGAGGGCGGAACTCCCCGGCCGGATCGTGGCGAGGGGCGAGGCGCTCACGGGCCCCACGACACCCGAGGGAGCACGGGTGCGGACGATCAATCCCCCCGGTGCGGAGACCGGGCCGGGGCAGATCGTCACCTGGGGCCGGGCGCTCGCCGACCAGGTCGACGCCTACGGCTTCACCTGGGACTGGGAGGGGCGCTCCAGCAAGCACATACCGTTCGATTGGAGCGGACCGGGGTGAGGACGCCGCCGATATCGGCGCGCAGGCCCGGCGTCCGGCCCGCACGGCACGAACTCGTGTTCATCGGGGTTCTCGTCGTCATCTCCGCGGTCGCGTGGCTGACGGTCCATCACCTGGCCACACCGGACATGCGCGCCGGGATCCTGACGGGGGCCGCCCGCTCCGGCCGCTCCGGTGAGGAGATGACGGGGATGCCGATGGACCGGTCCATGAGCGCCGGGCTGTTCCTCGGCACCTGGCTCGTGATGATGGCGGCGATGATGCTCCCAGCGGTGACACCGGTGATCGTGCGGATCGACCGGCTCATGCGCCGGCGTGGCAAGGGTGGCGCGACGGCGTACATGCTGGTGGTCGGGTACCTGCTCGTGTGGGCGGCGGCCGGGGCGGCGGCGTACGGCCTGTTCCTGGCGTTCCAGTCGACCGCGGCGGCGGGTGCCTCCGCCGGCGCCGTGCGCGCGGGCGCCGGGGTGCTGATGCTCGCGGGCGCGTACCAGCTCACCCCCGTGAAGCGGGCATGCCTGCGGCAATGCCGCTCGCCCCTCGCCGTCGTCGTCCGCCATGGAGACAGGATCACGGCGGGCCCCTCGGGCGCGTTGCTCGTCGGCGTCCACCACGGGGCCTTCTGCCTCGGATGCTGCTGGGCGCTGATGGCCGTGCTGCTCGCCGCGGGAATGATGAGCCTGGTCTGGATGGGGGTCATCGCCGCGGTGGTCCTCACGGAGAAGGTCTGGCGGCATGGGGACCTCGTGAGCCGGCCGCTGGGCGCCGGGATGATCGTCCTCGGCCTCGTGCTGCTCACCGCCCCTGGCCTCTCGCCCACCCTGACCTAGAGCACCGCGCCCGAGATCCGCGGGCCCTAGACCCTTTCAAAGACGGCGGCGAGGCCCTGGCCGCCGCCGATGCACATCGTCTCCAGGCCGTAGCGGGCTTCGCGGCGGTGCATCTCGCGGGCGAGGGTGGCGAGGATGCGGGCGCCGGTCGCGCCGACGGGGTGGCCGAGGGAGATGCCGGAGCCGTGCACGTTCACGCGGTCCCAGTCGGCGTCCTTGAGCTCCCATTCGCGGGTGACGGCGAGGACCTGCGCGGCGAACGCCTCGTTCAGCTCGATGAGGTCCATGTCGGCGAGGGTGAGGCCGGCGGCGTCCAGGGCCTTCGCGGTGGCGGGGACGGGGCCGATCCCCATCGTCCTGGGCGGCACGCCGGCGCGGCCCCACGAGACGAGCCGGACGAGCGGGCGCAGCCCCAGCTCGGCGGCGCGTTCGGGGGTCGTGACGACGCAGCCGGCGGCGGCGTCGTTCTGGCCGCTGGCGTTCCCGGCGGTGACGGTCGCCTCGGCGTCCTGCCCGCCGAGGAGGGGCCGCAGCTTCGCCAGGCTTTCGACCGTGGTGTCCGGGCGCGGGTGCTCGTCGGTGTCGACGACCGTGTCCCCCTTCCGGGAGGCGACGGTCACCGGGACGATCTCCTCGGCGAACACGCCCGACCGCTGCGCGGCGACGGCGCGCTGGTGGGAGCGAACGGCGAGCTCGTCCTGCTCCTGGCGTCCGATGCCGTACTCGCGGCGCAGGTTCTCGGCGGTCTCCAGCATCCCGCCGGGCACCGGGTGGTTGACGCCGCCCGCGGTGACACGGCCCTGCGCGAGCGCGTCGTGCAGTTCGAGGGACGGCCCGCGCAGACCCCAGCGCGCCTTCGTGGTGTAGAAGGGCGCGCTGCTCATGCTCTCCGCGCCGCCCGCGATGATCACGTCACTGACGCCGGTCTGGATCTGCATGGCCGCGTTGAGGACGGCCTGCAGCCCGGACCCGCACCGCCGGTCGAGCTGGCTGCCGCCGACGGAGATGGGGAGCCCGGCGTCCAGCGCGGCGACGCGTCCGATCGCGGGGGCGTCGGACGTGGGGTAGCAGTGGCCGAGGATCACCTCGTCGATCGCCTCACCGGGCAGGCCGGTGCGCTCGACCAGCGCGCGGATCACGGTGGCGGCGAGCTCGACGGACGGGACGGTCTTCAGCGCGCCACCGAACCGGCCGATCGGGGTACGCAGCGGCTCGCAGATCACCGCGTCGCGCATGACGGTCTCCTTACAGGCGTGCAAGTGCGGGCACTCGCAGGGTACGGCCCCGGTTCGCGAGGGCGGCGTCCGGCCTTCCGGGTGGCGGAGGGTTGAATGCGGGGTGAAGCGGACGAGCGAGGAGGCGACGGTGGAGCAGTGGGCGCGGCGGGCGACGACGATCCGGGTGATCGGCACCGGGGCGATGGGGCGCGGGATCGCGCAGCTCGCCGCGGCGGGCGGGCTGACCGTGGAGCTGGCCGACATCCGGATGGATGCCGTGGTCAACGCCACCGAGTACATCGGCGGCATGTTCGACAAGCTGGTGCGCAAGGGACGGATGACCGCGGAGGAGGCGGAGGCCGCCAAGGGACGGCTCCGGCCGGTCGGTGAGCCGCTCACCCCGTTCCAGGACTGTGATCTCGTGATCGAGGCCGTCCGCGAGGACATCGACACCAAGCGGGAGCTGTTCACGTCCTTGGAGAAGGTGTGCCCGAAGCACACGATCCTGGTGACCAACACCAGTTCGCTGTCTGTGACGGCCATCGCGGCGGCCCTGGAGGACCCGTCCAGGGTGGCGGGGCTGCACTTCTTCAACCCGGTGCCGTTGATGCGTCTCGTAGAGGTGATTCCGGGGGCGCGCACGGCCGGGTGGATCCCGGACGCGCTCGCCGACCTCGTCCGGCGGCTCGGGCACGAACCGGTGCTCGCCCCCGACGCGCCGGGGTTCCTCGTCAACCATGCCGGGCGCGGCCTGGTGACGGAGGCACTCCAGATCCTGTCCGAAGGGGTCGCGGAGCCCGCCGACATCGACCGCATCGCGCGGGACGTCCTCGGCCTCAAGATGGGGCCCTGCGAACTCCTCGACCTCACCGGGATGGACGTCTCGCAACCGGTGATGGAGTCCATCTGGACGGGGTTCTACACAGAGCCGCGGTTCCGCCCGTCCAGGATCGGGCGGGCACGCCTAGAGGCCGGTCTGTACGGACGCAAGACGGGCGAAGGCTTTTACAAGTACGTGGACGGCGCCAAGCAGGAGCCGCCGGAGGTCACGGCCCCGGCGGTGGAGCCGCGCCCTGTATGGGTTCACGGTGATGTCCGTGAGGAACTGGGCGCGTTGCTCTCCGCAGCGGGGGTGGAGGTCGAGTCAGGGGAAACGCCGTCCGATCAAGCGGTGGTGCTGGTAGCGCCGTTCGGGCAGAGCACGATTGAGGCGGCCGGGGGGCTTCCCATGGAGCGCACCTTGGGCGTCGACCCGTTCGGTGAGTTCTTCACCCGCCTGACCGTGATGGTGCACCCGGGCCTCGACAGGGACACCGGCCGCGCCGGTCTCGCCGCCCTCTGCGCCACGGGACGGGACGTGACCGTCGTCCGCGACGCCCCCGCCTCCGTGGCCCAGCGGCTTCTCGCCTCGATCGTCAACGTGGGCTGCGGCATCGCCGAGCAGCGGCTCGCCCGGCCCGGCGACATCGACACCGCCGTCCGGCTGGCGCTCGGGTATCCGCGCGGGCCGCTGGAGTGGGGCGACCACGCGGGCGCCGACCGCGTCCTGGAGATCCTTCGCGGGCTGCACCGGGGCACCGGCGACCCCCGCTACCGTCCGAGCACCTGGCTGATCGAACGGGCGGCGCTCGGCCTGCCCCTGACCGAGACCGGGACCGCCCCCTGCGACCTGACCACCTGACCGAGCGGCCCGTCGGCTCACACGGGTTCGGAGACCTCTTCGGGGGCGTCCTCGGTGACGGGACGTCCGCCGCGCAGGACGAAGGCCGCGAAGAGGGCGGCGGCCAGCATCACGCCACCGGCGGCGACGGTGACGGGCATGTTCACCAGGAACACCGAGCCCCACCAGAAGTGCTCCAGCAGGAACCCGCCGAGCGTCGGTCCGGCCGCATCGCGACGAGCTGGGCGGGGTCCTCGCCGCGTTCGGCGCCGCCGGGTTCACCGGTCACGACCTCGAATACGCCTGGTCCGCCGTGGTCGACTACGTGATCGGCGCGGCCGGCAGCGAGGCGAGCTGGCAGCGCGACCAGACCGGCCCGACGTCCGCCGACTGGATCGACGAACTCGGCCCCTACCTGGCCCGGCTGGACGAGGAACGGCCCCGCCTCGCATCCCACATCCGCGGCATCTGGATGAAGGAGACCGGCGACATCCTGGAGGACCGCTTCGCGTTCGGTCTCGCCTGCATCCTCGACGGCCTCGAAGCCCGCCGCCCCTGAGACCCGCCGGCCCTCCGCCCGGTCGTGGACGGAGGGCCGGCCGGGGGAGCCCCGGCGTCAGAAGGGGAGTTCGGCGGCCGGCCGGGGCAGGGTGTTCGTCCAGCCCGAGGCGCGGACGATCCAGTAGTTGACCACGAAGCCGGGCCGGCGGTCCCGGTAGGGGCCGCCGGGCTCGGTCAGCACCTCCTGGTCGGAGAGGAGTTCGCCGGTGGCGGGGTTGAAGATGAGTTCGGAACGCACCCGGTAGGTGCCCTGCTCCTCGGCCGGAGCTCCGTACTCACGGTCCACCGTCGTCGGGTCCTGGTCGGCGGCGAGCGCGACGCCCCGGCGGCCGAGCGGGTCGGTGGCCGCGCCGAGCGACCGGATGCCGGGCTGCTCGGTGAGCGCCCGCATCAGGCCCGCGCGCACGCGCGGCGGCAGCGGCGTGTTCTCCAGCGCGTCGGCCGCGACACGCAGCTTCACGTCCGGCTTGGACATGTCCAGCCGCTTGGCCCGCCGGTCCGGGACGCCCCGCTCCGCCGTCCGGGTGAAGAGGAGCTTGGCGAGCGCGTCCGGGTCGGACGGGAGATTCTGGATCTCCGCCACGGTCATCTTCCTGCCGTTGAGGTAGAACGCGCCGCCGCCCTTCGGGTCGGGGTCGTCCACCTCCCAGCCGGTCTTGCCCCGGTCATAGGTGTAGTAGTGGTCGTTCGACCACACCCGGAACTTCGACGGCGACCCGGCCCTCCGCCACGCCGCCTCGTCCTGCCGGGTGAGCGGCCGGGCCGGGAGGGATCGGCCGAAGAACCCCTCACCCAGGCCGGTCTTGACCCCGGTCCAGCTGAAGTACTCGTCATGCGCGCCGACGATCGCGTAACTGCCGGTCTTGGGACGCATCATGTACGACTGGCCGGTGACGTGGTCGGTGAACCAGTACTTGCCGGTCGGCTGCTTCTCCGCCTTCTCCGCCGCCGCCAGCACCGCCTGCTTGCCCAGGTCCAGCCGGGACGAGGGAGGCGCGGGTGAGCCCGAGCCGACGGTCGCGATCCCGGCGGCGGCGGCCGCGCCGACGGCGACCACGCCGAGCCCGGCCTTGAGGCGCCACCCGGACCGGGCGCGCCCGCGCCGGGTCTCCCCGGACATCCGGGCGCGGGCCTCGGTCATCTCCCGCATCGTCGGCGGCGCCGGCTCTCCGTACGCCTCGCGGATCATCTGCAGTTCATCCATGGTCGTCCTCCACTTCCCGCATCGGGTTCGTCCCGCCGAGCGCCTCGCGCACCTTCCTCCTGGCCCGGCTCAGCCGCGAGCCGACCGTCCCGTACGGGATGCCGAGCGCCGCGGCGACCTCCTCGTGGCCGAGGTCGGCGAGCGCGACGAGCAGCAGCACGTCCCGTTCGCCGTCCGACAGCTCGGCGAGGGCACCGGCCAGCCGTCCCCGCAGGCCCTGCGCGCTGACCCGGGCGTCCACCCGGTCGGCGTGCCCGCCCTCGTCCTGGACGGGGCCGAGCCGCGCGCGGGCCCGCAGCCCCCGCACCTCGCTGCGCCGGTGCCTGCCGATCACGTTGGTCGCGATGCCGTACAGCCAGGTCCGCACCCCGGCGCGGGACGCGTCGTAGCGGTCCCGCCGGCGGAACGCCTCCAGGAACGTCTGGGCGGCGATGTCGGACGCGGCGTCCGGGCCGAGCCGCTTGGCGGCGTAGCCGTGGATCTCGGCGAAGTAGGCGTCGAAGATGTCGCCGAACCGTTCGGGGTCCTGCAGGGACGTCCGCAGGACGGCCGAGTGGTCCGTCCGCCCCGGGCTCCCGCTCCGGGGCGGATCTGCGGTGAGGGGTTCCCCTGTCATGTGCTGCCTTTCCGTGGCGCGGACGGCGGTCACCCCTGTATCACCCGGAGCCCCCCACCGCTTTCACGCCGTCCTGCCGGACCCGGTTTCTGGGCGGACGCCCGGGAACCGGAATAGACGGCTCAATCGTCCTGTTGAAGAGGACGTCAGCAAAGTTGAGTCCACTCGACTCAAGTCATTTGACAAGAGTCGAACCGGAGGGCAACCTTGCGGGCAGAGAACTCAACCGGCCGCACCCTGGGGGCGACCGGGGTCGCATACACCGGAAACGACGGAGGACGAGAACATGGCACGTGCGGTCGGCATCGACCTCGGGACGACTAACTCGGTCGTCGCGATTCTGGAGGGCGGCGAGCCCACCGTCATCGCGAACGCGGAGGGGTCGCGGACCACGCCGTCCGTCGTCGCCTTCGCCAAGAACGGCGAGGTTCTGGTCGGCGAGGTCGCCAAGCGCCAGGCGGTCACCAACGTGGACCGCACCATCAGGTCGGTCAAGCGCGAGATGGGCACCGACTGGAAGACCAAGATCGACGACAAGGACTTCACCCCCCAGCAGATCAGCGCGTTCGTGCTGCAGAAGCTGAAGAGGGACGCCGAGTCCTACCTGGGCGAGACCATCACCGACGCGGTCATCACGGTTCCCGCCTACTTCTCCGACCACCAGCGGCAGGCCACCAAGGAGGCCGGCCAGATCGCGGGCCTGAACGTCCTGCGGATCATCAACGAGCCGACCTCGGCGGCGCTGGCCTACCACCTGGAGAAGGAGCACGAGGCCACCATCCTGGTCTTCGACCTCGGTGGCGGTACGTTCGACGTCTCCCTGCTGGAGGTCGGCGACGGGGTGGTCGAGGTCAAGGCCACCAGCGGTGACAACCACCTGGGCGGCGACGACTGGGACAGCAAGGTCGTCGACTGGCTGGTGGAGCGGTTCAAGAACGCCAACGGCGTCGACCTGTCCAAGGACAAGATGGCGCTGCAGCGGCTGCGCGAGGCCGCGGAGAAGGCGAAGATCGAGCTGTCCGGCGCGACTGAGACGCAGATCAACCTGCCCTACATCACCGCGTCCAGCGAGGGTCCGCTGCACCTGGACGAGAAGCTCACCCGGGCCGAGTTCCAGCGGATGACGTCCGACCTGCTCGACCGGACCAAGGCGCCGTTCAACTCGGTGCTGAAGGACGCCGGCGTCACCATCGACAAGATCGACCAGGTCGTCCTGGTCGGCGGTTCGACCCGGATGCCCGCGGTGTCCGACCTGGTCAAGGAGATGACCGGCAAGGAGCCGAACAAGGGCGTCAACCCGGACGAGGTCGTCGCGATCGGCGCCAGCCTGCAGGCCGGCGTGCTCAAGGGCGAGGTCAAGGACGTCCTGCTGCTGGACGTGACCCCGCTGAGCCTCGGCATCGAGACCAAGGGCGGCATCTTCACCAAGATCATCGAGCGGAACACCACGATCCCGACCAAGCGGTCGGAGACGTTCACCACCGCCGACGACAACCAGCCGTCCGTGGAGATCCAGGTCTACCAGGGCGAGCGCGAGATCGCCGCGTACAACAAGAAGCTCGGCACCTTCCAGCTCACCGGTCTGCCGCCGGCGCCGCGCGGCGTCCCGCAGATCGAGGTCACCTTCGACATCGACGCGAACGGCATCGTGAACGTCAGCGCGAAGGACCAGGGCACCGGCCGCGAGCAGTCGATGGTCATCACCGGCGGCAGCGCGCTGCCGAAGGACGACATCGACCGCATGATGCGCGACGCCGAGCAGTACGCCGAGGAGGACCGCAGGCGCAAGGAGGAGGCCGAGGTCCGCAACCAGGCCGACACCCTCGCGTACTCGACCGAGAAGTTCCTGCGGGAGAACGACGAGAAGGTCCCCGCGGAGCTGAAGACCGAGGTGGGCGACGCGGTCGCCGAGGTGAAGAAGGCCCTGGAGGGCACCGACGTCGACGCGATCAAGGCGAGCGCCGAGAAGCTGGCCCAGATCAGCCAGAAGATGGGCGCGGCCATGTACGCGCAGAACCCCGAGGGTGCCCAGCCGGGCGGCGCGGACCACGGGCCGACCGCCGGTGCCCAGGGCGGCCAGCAGGACGACGAGGTCGTCGACGCCGAGATCGTGGACGAGGACAAGCCGAAGGGTGATGCTTCGTGACGCCCTCTCCCGACAAGGGCGAGGAGAAGGAGGGTCCGGTGATCCGCGACAAGCGGCGCATCGATCCCGAAACGGGGGAAGTCCGGGCGCAGGCGGCGGAGTCGCCGCCCGCCCCGGAGGCCCCGGCCGACGGGGGCGCCAAAGGCACCGATGAGGAGGTCTCCTCGCTGAAGTCCCAGCTGGCGGAACGTATCGCCGATCTCCAGCGGGTGAAGGCCGAATACGACAACTACCGCAAGCGGGTCGAGCGCGACCGGGTCGCGGTCCGTGAGCAGGCCCTCGGACAGGTGCTGTCCGAGCTGCTCCCGGTGCTGGACGACATCGGCCGTGCCCGGGACCACGACGAGCTCACCGGCGGGTTCAAGTCCGTCGCGGAGAGCCTGGAGGCGGTCACCGGCAAGCTCGGCCTGGAACGGTACGGCGAGAAGGGCGAGCCCTTCGACCCGACCGTGCACGAGGCGCTCATGCACTCCCTCTCGGCGGATGTGACCGAGACGAGTGTCGTGGACGTCCTGCAGCCCGGCTACCGCATCGGCGAGCGGATCCTGCGGCCCGCGCGCGTCGCGGTGGCCGACCCCGCCCCGGACGACGGTGCCGAAGAGCCCGGCGACCAGGCGGGCGAACAAGCCGGCGACGACGGGGAATGATCCCCTTCGGGGCCCGTCCTTCGGGGCGGGCCCCGGACGGGGCGTGAAGGCATGTGGCAAGTGGCGATAGCAGAAGGCGGGGCGCCGTGAGCACCAAGGACTACCTGGAAAAGGACTACTACAAGGTCCTCGGTGTCGCGAAGACGGCCTCGCAGGAGGAGATCAAGAAGTCCTACCGGAAGCTGGCGCGCAAGTACCACCCGGACGCCAACAAGGGGGACGCGGCGGCCGAGGAGCGCTTCAAGGAGGTCTCCGAGGCCTACGACGTGCTGTCCGACGAGAAGCGCCGCAAGGAGTACGACACCGTCCGGTCGATGCCGGGCGGGTTCCGCGGCCAGCAGGGCGGCGGGTTCGGGTTCGACCTCGGTGACCTGTTCGGCCATCCGAGCGGGACGACGACCGGCGCGGGGGAGCGGATCGGCGACCTGTTCGGCGGCCTGTTCGGCCGGGGCGGCGGCGGCACCCGCACGGCGGGCACGCGGCGCGCCCGGCGCGGCGCCGACGTCGAGACCGAGGTGACGCTGTCGTTCGGCCGCGCGATGAACGGCGTGACCGTCCCGATCAAGCTGACCAGCGAGGCGGCCTGCAACAGCTGCCGCGGGACGGGCGCGAAGGCCGGCACCGTGCCGCGGGTGTGCCCGAACTGCGAGGGCACCGGGCACGAGACCCGCAACCTCGGCAACTTCGGCTTCCAGGAGCCGTGCAAGGAGTGCCACGGCCGGGGCCTCGTCGTGGACGACCCGTGCCTGGTCTGCCACGGCAGCGGCCGCGCGACCGGCACCCGGACGATCCAGGCCCGCATCCCGGCGGGCGTCGCGGACGGGCAGAAGATCAGGCTCAAGGGCAAGGGCGCGCCGGGCGAGAACGGCGGCCCGGCCGGTGACCTGTACGTGAACATCAAGGTGCTGCCGCACAAGGTGTTCGGGCGCAGCGGCGACAACCTGACGCTGACCGTCCCGGTGACGTTCCCCGAGGCGGCGCTCGGCGCCGAGATCAGGGTGCCGACGTTCCAGGGGCAGCCGGTCACCCTGAAGCTGCCGGAGGGCACGCCCAACGGCCGCAAGTTCCGGGTGAAGGGGCGCGGCGCGACCCGGCGGGACGGGACGAAGGGCGACCTGCTCGTCACCGTCGACGTCCACGTCCCGCAGAAGCTGGACGAGCGGTCGCGGGAGGCCCTGGCCGCGCTCCGCGAGGCGGGCGGCGGTGAGGACCTGCGCGCCGACCTCCTCCAGCAGGCCAGGCAGGAGTGAGCTTCATGGATCCGTTCGGTGACGACACTCCGGTCTACGTGATCTCGGTGGCGGCGCAGCTGTCGGGGCTGCATCCGCAGACGCTGCGGACGTACGACCGGATGGGCCTGGTCTCCCCCGGCCGGACGGCGGGGCGGGGACGCCGCTACTCGATGCGCGACATCGTGATGCTCCGCGAGATCCAGCGGCTCTCGCAGGAGGAGGGCATCAACCTTTCCGGCATCAAGTACATCCTGGAGCTGCAGCGCGACAACGTGCGGCTCCGCGAGGAGCTCGCGAAGGCGCACGCGGCGCTGGAGGATCTCGCCAACGAACTCGAATCGACCCGGGCGGTCGCGGCGCGGCTGGCGCAGCAGCGGCGGCACGGGGAGCCCGGCACTCCCGGCTCCGACCTGGTGCCGATCAGGCATTCGAGCATCGTGGTCTGGCATGAGCGCAATCGGGACTGAGCACTAAAAGCAGTTGTCCGGGGGGCTGGGAGTCGTCCCCCAGAAGGAACAGAGCACGGGGACGGGACAATGGACTACAAACTGACGCAGAAGAGCCAGGAGGCGGTGTCGGTCGCGGTCCGCAGGGCGGCGGCCGAGGGGCACCCCGAGGTGGAGCCGCAGCATCTGCTGGTGGCGCTGATCGCGCTGCCGGAGGGAACGGCGGTGCCGCTGCTGGAGGCGGTCGGCGCCGACTGGAACCAGATCCGGCGGCGGGCCGAGGAGCAGCTCGCCGCGATGCCGAAGGCGCAGGGCTCGACGGTGGCGACGCCGCGGATCTCCGGGCAGTTGCAGCGGTCGATCAACACGGCGGCGAACCGGGCCAAGCAGCTGGAGGACGAGTACGTCTCGACCGAGCATCTGCTGGTCGGGCTGGCCGCGGACGGCGGCCCGGCGGCGGGCCTGCTGAAGGAGTTCGGTGCGACGCCGCAGGCGCTGCTGGAGGCGTTCGAGAAGGTGCGCGGGCACGCCCGCGTCACCAGCGAGAACCCGGAGGGCACCTACCAGTCGCTGGAGAAGTACGGCGTCGACCTGACGGCGGCGGCCCGCGACGGCCGGCTCGACCCGGTCATCGGCCGGGACGCGGAGATCCGCCGGGTCGTCCAGGTGCTGTCGCGCCGGACGAAGAACAACCCGGTGCTGATCGGTGAGCCCGGCGTCGGCAAGACCGCGGTCGTCGAGGGCCTGGCGCAGCGGATCGTCGCGGGGGACGTCCCCGAGTCGCTGCGCGGCAAGCGGCTCGTCTCGCTGGACCTCGGCGCGATGGTCGCGGGCGCGAAGTACCGCGGCGAGTTCGAGGAGCGGCTGAAGGCCGTCCTGAACGAGATCAAGGAGAGCGAAGGGCAGATCGTCACGTTCATCGACGAGCTGCACACCGTCGTCGGGGCGGGCGCGGCCGAGGGCGCGATGGACGCCGGCAACATGCTGAAGCCGATGCTGGCCCGCGGCGAGCTGCGGATGATCGGCGCGACGACGCTGGACGAGTACCGGGAGCGCATCGAGAAGGACCCGGCCCTGGAGCGCCGCTTCCAGCAGGTGTTCGTCGGCGAGCCCTCGGTGGAGGACTCGATCGCCATCCTGCGCGGGCTGAAGGGCCGCTACGAGGCGCACCACAAGGTGCAGATCAACGACTCGGCGCTGGTCGCGGCGGCGACCCTGTCCGACCGCTACATCACCTCCCGGTACCTGCCGGACAAGGCGATCGACCTGGTGGACGAGGCCGCGTCCCGGCTGCGCATGGAGATCGACTCCCGTCCGGTGGAGATCGACGAGCTGCAGCGCGCGGTGGACCGGCTGAAGATGGAGGAGCTGAACCTCGCCAAGGAGACCGACGAGGCGTCCCGGCAGCGGCTCGACCGGCTGCGCGGGGACCTCGCCGACAAGCAGGAGCAGCTCACCGGGCTCGTCGCCCGCTGGGACAAGGAGAAGGCGAGCCTCAACCGGGTCGGCGAGATCAAGGAGAGGATCGACCAGCTGCGCGGCGAGGCCGAGCGCGCCCAACGCGACGGCGACCTGGAGACGTCCTCACGGCTCACCTACGGCGAGATCCCGGCGCTGGAGAAGCAGCTCGAGGAGGCGTCGGAGGCGGCCGAGAACCGCGACGCGATGGTCAAGGAGGAGGTCGGCCCGGACGACGTCGCCGACGTGGTCGCGTCCTGGACGGGCATCCCCGCCGGCCGGCTGCTCGAAGGCGAGACGGCGAAGCTGCTGCGCATGGAGGACGAGCTGGGCGAGCGCCTGATCGGGCAGGAGACCGCCGTCCGCACCGTGTCGGACGCGGTGCGCCGCGCCCGCGCGGGCATCTCCGACCCGGACCGTCCGACCGGCTCGTTCCTGTTCCTCGGCCCGACCGGCGTCGGCAAGACCGAGCTGGCGAAGGCGCTCGCGGAGTTCCTGTTCGACGACGAGCGGGCGATGACCCGCATCGACATGAGCGAGTACTCCGAGAAGCACAGCGTCGCCCGCCTGGTCGGCGCCCCGCCCGGATATGTCGGCTACGAGGAGGGCGGGCAGCTCACCGAGGCCGTCCGGCGCCGCCCGTACTCGGTCGTCCTGCTGGACGAGGTGGAGAAGGCGCACCCCGAGGTGTTCGACATCCTCCTGCAGGTCCTGGACGACGGCCGGCTGACGGACGGGCAGGGCCGCACGGTCGACTTCCGCAACACGATCCTGATCCTCACCTCCAACATCGGGTCGCAGTTCCTCGTGGACCCGACGCTGGAGAGCGAGGCGAAGCGGGAGGCGGTGTGGAACGCCGTCCGGAACTCCTTCAAGCCGGAGTTCCTCAACCGCCTGGACGACGTGATCCTGTTCGACGCGCTGTCCACCGACGAGCTGACCCGCATCGTCGACCTCCAGGTCGACAAGCTCGCCGACCGCCTCGCCGACCGGCAGCTGACACTGCAGGTCACGCCCGCGGCGCGCGAGTGGCTGGCGCTGACCGGCTATGACCCGCTGTACGGGGCGCGCCCGCTGCGCCGCCTCGTCCAGACGTCGATCGGCGACCGGCTCGCCCGCGAGCTGCTGTCCGGCGAGGTCCGCGACGGCGACAAGGTGGTGGTCGACCTGGACGAGGCCGCCGACCGCCTCACCGTGGAACCGGCCCGCGACCTCACCCTCACCAAGCAGGACTAGGACGCGGCACGACTCGATTCCAGCGGCTCCGCCCGGGAACCAACGGCGAAGCAACCTCGCCCCCCGAGCGGAGCCGCGGCACGTGCCCCCTCTGCGATGCACTCCAGAGCTTGGTCATCGTTCTGCTGTGAGCGTCAGGGTGTTCCGTACGGAACGTACGGAACGTACGGTTCCTTCATGAGGCTTCTGATGCTGGGCGGGACGGAGTTCGTCGGACGGGCCATCACCGAGGACGCTCTGACACGCGGGTGGGACGTGACCGTGTTCCACAGGGGGCGCCATGAGCCGCCCGGAGGAGTCAGGTCGTTGCACGGCGACCGCACCGCCGAGGACGGGCTCAAGGCCCTTGAGGACGGGGAGTGGGACGCGGTCCTCGATACCTGGTCGGGCGCGCCGTCCGCCGTCCGGGACACCGCTCGGCTTCTGAGCAGGGCCGGCCGGTACGTCTACATATCGAGCCGCTCGGTCTACCGCTTCCCCACATCGGTCGGGGTCGATGAGGGCGCCGACGTGGTGGACGGCTCCCCGGACGCCGGTGACGTCGACTACCCGGCGGCCAAGCGCGGCGGGGAACTGGCGGCGCTCGATGTATTCGGAGACAGGGCACTGCTGGTGCGGGCAGGACTCATCCTGGGGCCGTACGAGAACATCGGACGGCTGCCCTGGTGGCTGAAGCGCATCGCCCAAGGAGGCGAGGTGCTGGCACCTGGCCCACGCGACACCGGCCTCCAGTACATCGACGTCAGGGATCTCGCCATCTGGACCCTGGATGCCATCGAGCAAGGTCTAAGCGGCCCCTACAACCTGGTCAGCCCGCCGGCCCACACGACGATGGACGAGCTACTCCAAGCCTGCGTCCAAGTGACGGGGTCGGACGCCGCCCTCGTCTGGACGCCCCCGGAGACCATCCTTGAAGCGGGCATCCAGCCGTGGACGGACCTTCCCATCTGGCTCCCACCCGGCGAGGACCACGACACCCTGCACGGAGCCAACGTCAGCAAGGCTCTCTCCACGGGGCTGCGTTGCCGGCCCGTCCAGGAAACGGTCGCGGACACATGGGCCTGGCTCCAGTCCATAGGCGGACAGGCGCCGCAACGTCCTGACCGTCCCGCCGTGGGGCTGGCCCCCGGCAAGGAGGCCGAGGTCCTGCGCGGCTGAGCCGCACCACTGCGTGCTCCGGCGGGCGATGCCCCAACGGATCGATCACTTTATCAATCAACCAAAATGGCCGAAGGTCAATTGCGTCACCGGCCGGACCGGCGCCATTCGGCATCCTTGGCGAGGATTTTCCCCGGAATCTGCCACGCATGGACGCAATGGTTGATAGCACAGAATCAGGGCATATTTTCAAATATCTCCCGACCCCATCCAAGGAAATGAGCGCGCGCTCACGCACAGCGGCAAAATATTTTTGCCGAAAAATCGTCGGCGACGCGAAAGGAGACGGCCATGAAGCAGACGCTGGCCACCAAGGCATGGACAGACTTCGCGATGCGGCCCAACACCACTTCACCCGAAGGGCAAGTCCCCACCACCGGAGAGATCGTGGGCTGCCCCGACATCATCCCGCAGACGAGCCCCGTCAATGATCCGCAGGCCGTCTTCTCCACGCCGGATAGTTGGAACACCACCTACCCGGGACAGGTTCTGGAGGGGCGGCCGAACTATCTCTATGTCCGCGCGAAGAACTTCTACCCCGGGCAAGAAGAGGGGACGGTGCGACTGTACGCGGCCGGCAGCTCACTCATCCAATGGCCTTCGATCTGGCTCCAGAATCCGCTGACGCTGGATAGCGGATCCGCCGGCCTGACGCTCTCCGCACAAAATCAGAACGACATCATCGTCGGACAACAGCCCTTCTACTGGGAGGCGCCGCCCCCGCCCGCGGGCAGCGACCACTACTGCCTGTTCTCGCTCGTCGACACCGAGAACACACCCAACCCGCTCCTGCACAGCGACGTGCCCAGCGACTTCAGCACGATGGCCGACCTGGTGACGAACTCGCTCAATGTCGGCTGGAAGAACGTCGCCGAGGTCGCCGATGACATCCCGGCGTGGACGAAACGAATCACGCTGGAGGTCCCCGCCCCCGTCGAACAGGGAAGCAGGCTGCACATCTACTGCAACGGGACCCGGCAAACGGTCGGAGGCTCGGTGGCCCTCAGCTCGGGTGAGAGCCAGGGGTTCGACCCGGTCATCGACATGCCGAAGACGGAAATCAAGGGCCAGTACGACACGTACGGCCTCCTCACGACACCGAGCCCCGGCCTTGCGCGCACGACCATCAACGTCTCGTTCTGGAAGGGCGCCAGCAACCCCACATTGCAGGACCGCATCTCGGTGTACGCCGGCTGGGTGCCACCCGACTCCGACGCGATCGGCCACCTGATCGAGGCCGGCGTGGCCCAGCGGGTCCCGGAGGAAGTCGCCGGAGACGAGATCCCGTGGGAGACGCCGGTCGGGGCCATGCACTACCGGTTCACCGGGTGACCTGCTCGAACCGGCCGGAGGAGGGGTGAATCCGGCCTGCCC
>NZ_BCQQ01000126.1 GCF_001552155.1 Actinomadura formosensis NBRC 14204
GGCGGGCCCTGGTGGGACTGCTGCGGCCAGCCGCCGTACGGCCCGCCCGGCGCGGGCGGCGGCTCCTGGCCGTGCGGGACGAACCCGGGCCGCGGCCGGTCGTCGGCGACGGGCTTGTCGAGCTGGACGGGCGGCGGGGGCGGCGGCATGTCGCGCGGCGGCGCGTCCTGCAGCGGCACCTCCTGCGGCCCCATGTCGCTGGGGGCCGCGTGGGAGAGCACGTCCTCGCTGGTGTCCGGCGGGTTCCCGAGCGGGCCGTCCGGCGGCGCGAAGCCCCCGGCCACCAGGCGGTCGCCGTCGCGGCCGGGCTCGGGCTCCGGGTCGTCCGCGGCGGCGCCGGCCGCCGGCCGCGCCGCGGGCTCGGGGTCGTCCGCCGATCGGTCCAGCGGGATCTCCTGGTCGGTCACCGTCTCGGGAGGAGCCGCCGCCTCCTGCCGTTCAGGCTCCCGGCCGGAGGCGACCTCGTCGTCCTCCGACGGCGCCTTGACCGGCCCGCGGTTGTCTTCCGTCATCCCCATCTCTCCTACCGAGCATGGTCCTCATCATCCGTGCCCATGCTGCCCCGTGAGGCATGTGGCGAGCATAAGAGCTTAGAGGACACGATCATCCAGGGTCAGTCGAACGGGTTCACCTTGCCCGCGAGGCGGCGGGCGCCGCGGGTCAGGCGCCTCCCGAACGGCTCGGAGCCGCGCGGCATGTTCATCGCGACGGCCTCGGCCGTGCTCTGCGGCGCGTCGGTCAGCACCGTGTAGACGTAGCCCTTCCCGGCGGACACGGCCCAGCGCCGCAGGGACTCGCGGCGGTACACCGTCCGGCCCCCGCGGACGGTCTTCCGCCAGCCGGCCATCCCGCGCTCGTCCAGCGTACCGCGCTGCACGAACACCGACACGGCGGCGAGGCCGTCGGAGTAGCTGAGGTGGACGGCGCCGCCGCCCCTCTCCCGCCGGACGTCGTAGAGGGTGAGCCGCCCCGGCAGAACCTCCGGGAGGGGCCAGCCGCGGCCGCGGAGCCCGGCGATCCCGGCACCGTCCAGCCGCTCCCCCCACGCGCTCTCGGCCGTCTCCGGTCCGGCGGTCTGCACGGGGTCGCCGACGCTGGAGCCGGGGAAGCGGAGGAGACCGCCGCGGGGCGGGGCGACCGGGACCGGCTCCGCCGCCGGCACGGTGAAGCTGATCTCGCTGAACCCGGTGACGATCACCGGGTGGCCGGTGGCGTCGATCAGCTCCCGGTGCAGCATCAGGCCGGTCTCCTGGTCGAGCCAGAAACGTCCGGCGGGGCTGCCGTCCGCGCGGCGCGCCTCCACGACACGGGCCCGCCGGCCGCAGATCGCCGTGTCCGGCCCGCGGACCACCGCGTAGTTGCGGGTCAGCAGCGCGAGGGTCCGCGCGGTGAAGCCGGTGGTGCCGCCGGCGGCGGACTCCGGCCGGTAGCCGGCCCCGCCGGCGGCCGACCGGTACCGGATGCCCTCACCGGGCCGGTGTGTCACGGTGACCTCGGATGTGGCGGACTTGCTGTGGTTCCACGTGGTGAGAAAGCGCCGGCCCTCGTAGGGGACGCGGCGGGCGGCGTCGGTGGCGGCGTGCAGCAGGCCGACGGCGGCCGGGTCGCTGCGGAGCCGGCGGACGGCGGCCGGGTCGCCGGACAGCAGCCCGGCCAGCGCCAGCGCACCCGCGAGCGCGCCGGCCAGGACGGCGCAGCGCCGTCCGTGCCCTTTCACGCGACGCCGCCTCACGTGGATCGCGGCCGGCGCGGTCACGGCCCCGGGGAGACCTTGACCTGGTACACCGGGTCGGTGAGCGGGTCGGTCACCGGCGCGTCACCGGAGTTCAGCGCGTGCTCGACGGCGAACCGGTCGAAGGCGGGGGTGACGGTCGGCGCGTCCTGCCGGCCGCCCGCGACGTAGGAGGCGGTGCCAAGGCCGAGGAACAGGGTGGCGGCGCCGACGACCAGGTAGCGGCGGCGTGGATGCGGCTGGACGGCGACGGCGCGGCCGGGCGGGCGGTTGCCGCGCGGATGCCCGGCACGCGGATGCCCGGCGCGCGGCGTCCGGACGGGACGGGCCGGTGATCGAAGCGGCCGGGCGGATTGCGGGGGCGGCGCGCCGGCGGGCGCCCCCCGCGGCGGGGCACCGGCGGACGCGAGCGGTTCGGCGGACGCGGGCAGGGACCGCAGCCGGGTCAGGAAGTCGGGGGTGGGAAGATCGTCGGTGCCGTCCGTGACGGGAAGCTCGGACAGGCCCCGCAGCCGCCCCTTGAGCCGGCGCAGCACGGCGACCTCGTCCCTACAGCGGGCGCACCCGGCGAGATGGGCGAGCACGCGGTCGCGCTCCTCATGGCCCAGCTCACCGTCGACCAGCGCGGTCAGACGCTCCCCCAGACAACTCACGCCGCCTCCGTCGTTTCCGTTCGGTCCGGCGCGCGGTCCCGCCCGCGCGCGTTGAGGAAAGCTTTACACGCCGTCCGGCTGCGGCAGTGCGCCGCCCGCCGCGCGCAGGCCCCCCGCCCGCGCCACCGTCTCGCCCTCCTCGGCGGCGTTCAGCGCCTCGGCCGCCCGGTGTTCGTTCCTGGTGCCGGGCCGGCGCCGGGTGGGCGCGCGGTGCTCCAGCGCGGCGCGCAACTGCGCCCGTCCCCGGTGGATGCGGCTGCGCACGGTTCCGAGCTTGACGCCGAGCGTCGCCGAGATCTCCTCGTAGGACAGGCCCTCGATGTCGCACAGCACCACGGCCGCGCGGTACTCGGGGGCCAGCGCGTCGAGGGCGGCCTGCACGTCGGCGTCGAAGTTGCTGTCGTCGAACGCCTGCGCCGGGGTCGGCTCGCGGCCCTGGAGGCGTTCGGCGGCGTCGTCGGCGAGCCCTTCGAAACGGATCCGCTGGCGCCGCCGCGCCATGTCGAGGAACAGGTTCGTGGTGATGCGGTGCAACCAGCCCTCGAACGTCCCGGGCGTGTAGTTCGACAGCGAGCGGAACACGCGGACGAAGACCTCCTGGGTGAGGTCCTCGGCGTCGTGCTGGTTACCGGTCAGCCGGTAGGCGAGCCGGTAGACGCGTGCGGAGTGCTCTCGGACGACCTCGTCCCACGACGGTGGTGCCCACTCGGCCTCGGGGGCGTTCTCGCGGGTGCGCGCGGCATTACCGAGGCCCTGCCTGGGGCCGACCCCCACAGCGCTTCTGAAACTCAGTGCTGCGACTCCCATGGTGCCGGGCTGTTCCTCTCTCCTGAGCCAAGGTTCTCGCCTTGGAACGGCACGGTCTCGCCTGGGCTGGGGCGGTTCTGGACCGACTCGGTGCTTGCGTCACTCACCCTTCCGTTGGTTACAACGCGCTGAAACTCCAGTCGGTTCCCTGTCAACGATATGGTCTTTCCAGCATGAGGCAGCGGGGGTCCCGCAAGGAGGCAGCCATCGACGCCATTCAGGCCACCCGGGCCTATGTGGAGGATTTCCTCCCCGAAGACGAGCCGCTCCTGGCCGCCAGGCGGCGCGGCGAGGAGGTCGGGGCGACGCCGATCGGCGCCGCGGGCGGCGCGGCGCTGCGCTTCCTCGCGGCACTGATCGGCGCGCGGACGGTCGTGGAGGTCGGTTCCGGCTGCGGCGTGTCCGGCGTGTGGCTGATGCGCGGCATGCCCGCGGACGCGGTGCTGACGACCGTGGACATCGAGCCCGAGAACCAGCGGCTGGCGAAGCAGGCGTACCGGGAGGCGGGCCTGTCCGGCTTCCGCACCCGGATGATCAGCGGGCCGGCGCTGGAGGTGCTGCCCCGGCTCACCGACGGCGCCTACGACATGGTGTTCTGCGACGCGGCGAAGCGGGAGTACCCCGACTACCTGACGGCCGCGCTGCGGCTGCTGCGGCCCGGCGGCGTGGTCGCGTTCGACAACGCGCTGTGGCACGACCGGGTCGCCGACCCCGACCACCGCGACCCGGAGACCGAGGCGATCCGCGAGGTGCACCGGGTGATCCGCGAGGACGACCGGCTCGTCCCGCTGCTCGTCCCGGTCGGCGACGGCCTGCTCTGCGCGGTGAGGCGCGCCTGACCGATGCCCGGAGCGGAGCGCCGCCGGAGCGGAGGGCGGCGGCCCGGCGCGGAGGCGCGTGAGGTGTTCGCGGTGCGCAGCCGGGTGACGTGGCGCGGGGTCTGGCGGCTGGTGGCGTTCGTGATCCTGTTCGTCGCGTCGCTGGGGTTCATCGCGGGCGGCGCGGTGCGGGGCGCCGGTGTGGGAAGCGTCACGTTCATGGTGCTGGGGGTGGCGGGGCTCGTCCTGTTCGGTGCGGGCCTGCTCGTGTCGGCCGGTGGGATGCTGGCGCGCCGCCCCGTCCTGGAGCTGGACGCCGCCGGGGTGCGGCGCCCGGCGCGCTGGCCGCTGCCCCGCGCGTCCGGGCGTGCGCTGCCGTGGGACGAGGTGGCCGCGATCACGGCGCTGCGCCGCGGGGTGGCCGGCGCCCGCCGGGGCGAGCAGGACTACCTGGTGTTCCTGCCGTCCCCGGAACTGGCGGAGATGGCGCGCACGTCACGGCGGCCGGCGCTCGTGGCGCTGACGATGCGGGACGTGCCGTCCACCGCGGCTGCCGTCCCGTGGTGCTTCGCGGTGGAGCCGGGCTGGGACGCGACGCTCCCGCAGATCGTCAAGGAGGCCCGGCGGCGGCGCCGCGTCCCGGTGATCGACCGCCGGACGAAGTGATCAGGCCGTCAGCCAGTCGAGCAGGAGGCGGACGCCGAAGCCGGTGGCGCCGCGGGTGATCTCGGCGTCGTCGGCGGTGGCGCGTCCCGGACCGGCGATGTCGAGGTGCGCCCAGGCGCGGTCGCCGGCGAACTCGCGCAGGAACAGCGCCGCCGTGATGGAGCCGCCGCCGTAGCCGCCGCGCCCGATGTTGTTGATGTCGGCGACGTCGGAGTCGATCGCGGCGCGGTAGTCGGCCACGAGCGGGAGCCGCCAGACGGGCTCGCCCGCCACCGTCCCGGCCCGGGTCAGCGCGGCGGCGAGGGCGTCGTCGCTCGCGAACAGCGCCGCGTGCCGCAGGCCCAGCGCGACCTTGGCCGCGCCGGTGAGGGTGGCGATGTCCACGACCACGTCGGGGGCGAGTTCGGCGTCGGCGTAGGCGAGCGCGTCGGCGAGGACGAGCCGCCCTTCGGCGTCGGTGTTCAGCACCTCGGACGTCGTCCCGCCGAAGTGGGTGATCACGTCGCCGGGACGCATCGACGACCCGGACGGCATGTTCTCCGCCGCGGCGACGAGCCCGGTGACGCGGGCGCGGACGCCGAGACCGCGCAGCGCGCTCATCACGGCGATGACCGCGCCGCCGCCCGCCATGTCGGTCTTCATCGTCTTCATGTTGTCGTTCGGCTTCAGCGACAGGCCGCCGCTGTCGAACGTGATGCCCTTGCCGACGAGCACGACATGCCGGTCGGCGGGCTCATCGGGCGCGTAGGAGAGCTCGATCAGCCGGGGTGGCCTGGCGGAACCGCCGCCGACGGCCAGCAGGCCCCCGAAACCGCCCTCGATCAGCTCTTTTTCGCCGCGCACCCGGACGGTGAGCCCGGCGTCCTTCGCGACCTGCTCGGCCCGGCCCGCGAGCCAGGACGGGTCCTTCTCGCCGGACGGGGTGTTGGCCAGGTCGCGGGCCAGCGCGGTGGCCCGCGCCCGCGCGGTGCCCCGGTCGATCGCCGGGGCGTCCGCCCGCGGCCCGGCCTCGGTCAGCACCGCGAGGGTGCCGAGCGCCTTGCGGGCGGACGGGGCGCCGATCTTGAACTCGTAGGAGGCGAGCAGCGCGCCCTCGACGAACGCGGACAGGTCCCCGGCGGGGACGCCCGCGACGAGCGCCGTCCGGCCCCTGCCGCGGCGGGCCAGCGCGGCGCCGGCCCTGCGCAGGTCGGCCGGGGCCGCCTCGCCCACCCCGTACAGCAGCAGTTCCCGGACCCGGTCGCCGATCCGGACCTGGGTGGCGGTGATCTCTCCCGGTTCGCCCTTGGCCCTGTGCAGCGCCAGCAGCTCGTCCAGCGTGAACGGCAGCGATCCGGCGACCTCCGCCGCGGGGGCGACGGGGCCGGTGCGGACGGGGACCGCCACCACCTCGGCTCCGAGGTCGGCCGCAGTCTGCGAGACGGTGCCGCCGGCGCCGTGGACGCGGGTCTCGATGGGCATGGTGCCGATCCCCCTGACAGGACTTTTCTGGATAGGGAAATGGCAAGGGCCCCGGCGGCGTCGCCGGGACCGTCACCAACAAGCCGGGAGCGGTGGAGCCGTCAGCCCACAACGCCCTTGAGGGCCTCGCCGAGCTCCTTGGCCTCGTCGGCGGAGAGTTCGACCACGAGCCGGCCACCGCCTTCGAGGGGGACTCGCATGACGATTCCGCGTCCCTCCTTGGTCACTTCGAGCGGACCGTCTCCCGTCCGCGGCTTCATCGCCGCCATGCGTGCATCCCCTTCCTGAGTAGGGCCGCGGCCTGGCACACCATTGGCCGCGTGGCCGCGTGTCGCATCCGCGTCATCAGTAGTGGTCCATTATCTCGTCTTCCGGGCGCGAAGTGGTAACGATCAGCCTCCAGATCGGAAGATGGGAAGATCTGCGAAGAATTTCGAGAGGACGACGATGCCTGAGACCGTGCTGTACGACGTCACCGACAATGTGGGAACGATCACGCTGAACCGCCCGGACGGGATGAACTCGCTGACCGTCGAGATGAAGGAGCTGCTGCGCGCCACGGTCGTGCGCGCCGCCGCCGACCCGGCCGCCCGCGCGGTGATCCTCACCGGGGCGGGACGGGCGTTCTGCGCGGGGCAGGACCTGCGGGAGCACGCCGGCAACCTCGCCGCCGGACGGGGGCTGGACGACACGGTCCGCAAGCACTACAACCCCATCGTGCTGGCGCTCGCGGGGATGCGCAAGCCGGTGGTGGCGGCGGTGAACGGGGTGGCGGCGGGCGCGGGCGCGTCGCTGGCGTTCGCCTGCGACCTGATCGTCGCGTCCGACAGGGCCCGGTTCGCGACCGCGTTCACCGGCATCGGCCTCGCCCCCGACAGCGGCATGTCGTGGACGCTGCAGCGCCTGGTCGGCCGCGCGAAGGCCGCCGAGCTGCTGCTGCTCGGCGAGCCGGTGAAGGCGGAGCGGGCGCTGGAGATGGGGCTGGTGAACCGGGTCGTCCCGGCGGACGAGCTGGCCCCGGCGGCGGTGGAGCTGGCGCGGCGGCTCGCGGCCGGCCCGACGGTCTCCTACGGCGCGGTGAAGGCGGCGCTCGACCACGCGGCGACGCATGACCTGGCGTCCGCGCTCGAACGGGAGGCGGAGCTTCAGGACGAGTGCGAGAAGACCGGCGACCACCACAACGCGACCGAGGCGTTCCTGAAGAAGGAGCAGCCGGTCTTCGAGGGCCGCTAGGTTCTCGCCGCCCCCGTCACTGGCGGAAGGCACAGCCGGTCAGGTGGTCGTTCACCAGGCCGCAGGCTTGCATCAGGGCGTAGGCCGTGGTGGGGCCCACGAAGCGGAAGCCGTGCTTCTTCAAGGTCTTGGAGAGGGCCTTGGAGGCGTCGGTGTAGGCGGGGACGTCGGCCGTGTCCGCGTGGGCGGGCGCGCCCGGGTCCGCGTAGTGCCAGGCGGTCGCGGCGAGACCGCCGGGGAGGTCGAGTGCGGCGCGGGCGTTGCCGATCGCCGCCTCGATCTTCGCCCGGTTGCGGACGATGGAGGCGTCGGCCATCAGCCGCTCGACGTCGTCCGGGCCGAACGCGGCGACCTTCTCCGGGTCGAAACCGTGGAAGGCGGCGCGGAAGTTCTCCCGTTTACGCAGGATCGTCAGCCACGACAGGCCGGACTGGAACGCCTCCAGGCAGAGCCGCTCGTAAAGCCCCTGGTCGTCGCGGACCGGGCGGCCCCACTCGTCGTCGTGGTAGGCGATGTAGTCGGGCGCCGACAGGGCCCACGGGCAGCGTGCCAGCCCGTCCTCGCCGAGGATCGCGGTGCTCACCCGGCCGTTCTACCTCACGCCTGCGACAGTGCGGCCAGCCGGCGGAGCCCCAGGGTCATGAACGCCCTCACGACCGGGCCCGCCGCAAGCCATCCGGCGCGGCCCAGGGGTCCCAGGGGAAGGTCTACGCGCTCCGCCCAGATGATGCGGCTGCCCGAGCCTTCGGGGACGACCTCGAACCACGCCTCACCGCGCACCACGCGGCCGGTGTGCCGGACGGCGACGCGGCGGCCGTCCCGCCAGTCGGTGATGATCATGGTGTCGAGGAAGCCGACCGGGCCGATGCCCGTCCGCGCCCGGAGTTCGTCGCCGGCCTTGTCGCCGCCTTCGGCGCTGGTGAACGGCATCCACTCGGCGTGGCGCGGCCAGTCGGTGAGGACGTCGAAGACGCGTTCGGCGGGGGCGCCGGACACCGCCTCGGCATGGACGGCGACATAGCTCACGAGTAGTCCTCCTTGGTGCGGGGTTCGTCCTCGCCTGGGACGGTCTCCTTGCGCAGGAGCACGCCGTGATCGGGCTCTTCGAGGCCGTGCAAGGCACCGATGGCCGGTTCCCTGTCCCCGACGCGCTTGCGGAGATCGTGCAATTGCCGTTCAAGGTCGGCCACGCGGGCGTCACGCTCGTACAAGGCCACGGTAAGGCGGTGTACGGCCTCGTCCGTCACCTGCATCTGGTAGCCCCAGATCGTCGCGGGGAACCGCGGCCGGGAGCCCTCCGGCCCCAGCACGGGACGGCCTTCGTCGTCCACCTGGAGCGGCGGATAGTCGGGATGGGTCTCGGCAAGCTCGCCGCCACGGCCTATGGCGAGGACGACGACGGCGCCCAGCACGGCCACGCCGGCCAGGACGAGCACCACGACCACCATCACGCTCCGATCTCCCGCGTCCCCCTGAAGGACGATCCCCTGACTCCGATCGTGCCACGCTTGGCGGCATGGGGATGCAAGAGTGGATGGTCCTTCCACCGGACGCGCCGGTTCCGGACGGTGCCGTGGACGCGGGCACGGCGCCCCCCGCGAGCCGGGTGGAACGGCTCGCCGCCTCCGGGGGCACCGTGCTCGTCACGCTGGAGACGGACGCGCGGGAGCCCGATCCCGGGCTGCTCGCCGCCGCGTCCGTCTACGCGTGGCTGGGGGTCGCACTGTTCCGCGTGCCGGAGTCGCAGGCGGACGCGATGCGCCAGGTGCTCGACATGGTGGCCTCCATCCGGGGCACCCGGCCACCGGCGGTCGCCCGCCGCGGCCTCGCCTGAACCGCGGGGCCGGCGCCAAGGTCAGGTCTCACAGGTGGCGGCGCTGCGTCTTCCTGTCGTCGTCGTAGCGGGCGCGGGCCTGCGCGGTGGGCCGCAGCGCCGACACCTCGGCGACGGGCACGTCCCACCATGCCTCGCTGCCGGGCGCGGGGACGAGCGGGTCGGTCTCCACGTGGACGACGGTGGTGCGCGGGGAGGTGATCGCCTTGCGCAGCGCGTCCCGGAACGTGCCGGCGTCCTCGGCGCGGAGCACGTCGGCGCCGAGGCTGGCGGCGTTCGCGGCCAGGTCCACGGGGAGGAGGTCGCCGTCCAGGCCGGTGGCGGTGCGGGCGCGGTACCGGGTGCCGAACCGCTGCGCGCCGACGCTCTCCGACAGGTTGCCGATGGACGCGTAGCCGTGGTTCTGGACGAGCACGACGATCAGCTTGACGCCCTCGGCGACGGCCGTGGCCAGCTCCTGCGCCATCATCAGGTACGAGCCGTCGCCGACGAGGACGAACACCTCGCGGTCGGGGGCGGCCATCTTCACGCCGAGGCCGCCGGCGATCTCGTAGCCCATGCAGGAGTAGCCGTACTCGACGTGGTAGCCCTCGGGGTCGCGGGTCCGCCACAGTTTGTGCAGGTCGCCCGGCATGGACCCGGCCGCGCACACCACCACGTCCCGGGGGCCGGACTCCGCGTTGACGATCCCGATGATCTCCGCCTGCGCGGGCGGCCCGGCATGCCGCCCCCCGAACGCCTCGTCGACGACGGCGTTCCAGCGTCCGGTGAGTTCCCGGACCCGTTCTCGGTACGCGGCCGGGACGACGTGGCTCCCGAGGGCCGTGCCGAGAGCTCGGACGGCTTCCCTGGCGTCGGCGACGACCGGGATGCCGGCGAGCTTGACCGCGTCCGGGCGGGCCACGTTGATGTTGACGAAGCGGACGGACGGGCCGGCGAACAGGGAGTGGGAGGCGGTGGTGAAGTCGCTGTAGCGGGTGCCTATGCCGATGACGACGTCGGCGTCACGGGCGAGGGCGTTGGCGGCCGTGGTGCCGGTCGCTCCGATGGCGCCGGCCGCGCACGGGTGGTCCCACGGCAGGGCGCCCTTGCCCGCCTGGGTTTCGGCCACCGGGATGCCGGTCTGCTCGGCGAAGGCGCGCAGGTCGCCGGTGGCACGGGAGTAGATCACCCCGCCGCCCGCCACGATGAGGGGGCGCTCGGCGGCCCCGAGGACGGCGGCGGCGTCCCGCAGCGCGGCCGGTTCGGGCACGGGGCGGGGGACGCGCCAGACACGGCGGGCGAACAGTTCGTCCGGCCAGTCGTACGCCTCGGCCTGCACGTCCTGGGGCAGCGCGAGGGTGACGGCGCCGGTTTCGGCCGGGTCGGTCAGGACGCGCATCGCCGCCAGCAGCGCGCTGGGCAGTTGCTCGGGACGGTTGATGCGGTCCCAGTACTTCGACACCGGCTTGAAGCAGTCGTTGACCGACACGTCGTAGGACCGGGCGTCCTCTAGCTCCTGCAAGACCGGGTTGGCGCGGCGGGTGGCGAAGATGTCGCCGGGCAGCAGCAGGACGGGCAGCCGGTTGATGGTGGCCAGTGCCGCACCGGTCACCATGTTGGTCGCGCCAGGGCCGATGGAGGTGGTGCAAGCGAAGGTGGACAGCCGGTCGTTCATCCGGGCGTAGCCGGACGCGGTGTGCACCATGGCCTGCTCGTTGCGGGCCATGTAGTAGGGGAAGTCGTCGGCGTGCTCCAGCAGGGCCTGGCCGAGACCGGCGACGTTGCCGTGCCCGAAGATGCCGAAACAGCCCGCGAAGAAGCGCCGCTCCTCACCGTCCCGCTCGCTGTGCTGCGCGGCCAGGAAACGGATCACCGCTTGCCCGGTGGTGAGCCTCGTGCTCATGCCCCGCTCCCCGCCGACGACAGGCCGATCACCTCGGTCATGACGGACCCGGCGAGGTCGAACCCGCCCACGCACGCCACGTAGCCGGGGGCCTCGTGGTCGGGGGCACCGGGCCTGCCGCCGAGCGGCAGGTACGTCCCGCCCGCCTGCCGGACCAGCAGCAGGCCCGCGGCGAGGTCCCAGGTGTTGAGGCGCGGGTCGAAGGAGACGTCGGTCCAGCCGGCGGCGACGTGCGCGAGGGCGAGCGCGGCGCTGCCGGGCCTGCGCACCGTGGCGAACGCGTCCACCATCAGGCCGAAGCGCCGCAGCACCTCGTCCCGGTCGTCGCGCAGGTCGCGCGCGCTGGGGTAGGACGTGGCGACCACGGCGGTCTCGTCGCGGGCGGCGCCCCTGCTCTCGATCCGCTCGCCGTTGCAGGTCGCGCCGTCGAGCGACGCGCTGAACATCTCGTCCCGCACCGGGTCGTACACCACGCCCGCGACGACCTCGCCGCCGGCGACGGCGCCGATGGACGTGCAGAAGAACGGCAGGCCGACGGCGAAGTTCGCGGTGCCGTCGATGGGATCGACGTACCAGCACAGGTCCCCGTCCGTCCCCTGCCGGCCGCCTTCCTCTCCGATGACGACGCTGCCGGGGGCGTGTTCGGCGAGCACCTCGCGGATCGTCTCCTCCGCCGCGTGGTCGTGCACGGTGACGGGGTCGTGGATGTCGTGCTTGAGGTCGACCTCGGGACGCGAGCGGAACCCCGTCCGCAGCAGGTCCCCCGTGGCGCGGGCGGCCAGCTCCGCGATCGCGGCCAGCTCCCGCGAGGCGGGGACATCGGCGTTCATGCGGCTCCTTCGATGACGGGCCGCCGGGCGGGTGCGGGCCGGCGGCGGCGTGGCCGCCCGCGGGTCAGGCGTCGCCGGACGCCGGGAGAAGACGGGTCAGCAGGTGGACGGTGGTGATGACGCCGATCAGGGCGCCCTTCTCGGGGCGGTGTTCGTCGTCGGAGACGGCCACCACGGGGCTGTGGGCGTCGGCCATGAGGCTGGCGATCTCCATCACGGTGGCGTCGGGGCCGACGACGGGGAACGGTGTCCGCTCGTCCTCCAGCAGGTCGGTGACCGTGCGGTCGGCGAGCCTGGCGCAGAGGAGGTCGGCGTGACGCTCGTCGTAGACGCGGGCGAGGGTCGGATCGTCGCGGACGTGCGGCGGGACGATCCGGCCCAGCAGCCGCGAGGCGGGGATCACCGCGACCGCGCGCCGCCTGGCGTCCACGACGACGAGGCCGGGCAGCCCCTGGCCCGCCAGGAGCCGGGCGGCGTCCAGCGCGGAATCGGCCGGTGTCACTGTGGGGTACTCGACGGCGAGTTCACGGGCACGCACATCTCGACGGTATCCGAGGACGGCCCGGCCGCCCGCGTTACAGCGCCCTTGACACGGGCAGTGGGTCTCTGTCCCGGATCCAGCTGCCATGGGGGTGTGATGTGAAGCACAGGCTCGGTAAGGACAGCGTCGTCGTGCTGACGGGCGCCAGCGGCGGGATCGGCCGCACCGCCGCGGTGGCGTTCGCGAGACGCGGTGCCGCGATCGCGCTGCTGGCCCGTGGTGAGAAGGGCCTGGACGGAGCCGTCGCCGATGTGGAGGCGGCCGGCGGCCGCGCGCTCCCGATCGGCGTCGACATGGCCGACCGCGACCGGGTGGAGCAGGCCGCGCAGAAGGCCGAGGACGAGCTGGGCCCCATCGACGTGTGGGTGAACGTGGCGTTCTCCTCGGTGCTCGCACCGTTCTGGGAGATCGAGCCGGAGGAGTTCGAGCGCACCACCGACGTCACCTACCTCGGGTACGTGAACGGCACCCGCGCCGCGCTGAAGCGGATGATGCCGCGCGACCGCGGCGTGATCGTCCAGTGCGGGTCGGCGATGGCGTACCGGGGGATTCCGCTGCAGAGCGCCTACTGCGGCGCCAAGCACGCCCTCAAGGGTTTCCACGAGTCGCTGCGGACGGAACTGATGCACGAGGGCAGCGGCGTGAAGGTGACGATGGTGCAGATGCCGGCGGTGAACACCCCGCAGTTCGACTGGGTGCTCTCCCGGCTGGCGAAGCGGCCGCAGCCGGTGCCGCCCATCTACCAGCCGGAGATCGCGGCGAACGCGCTGCTGTACGCGGCCGAGCATCCCGCGCGCCGCGAGTACTGGGTCGGTGCCAGCTCGGTCGGCACGATCCTCGGCAACAGGGTCGCGGCCGGCCTGCTGGACCGCTATCTGGCCCGGACGGGCTTCGCGTCGCAGCACACCGACGAGGACGCGCGGCCCGGCCGTCCCGCGAACCTGTGGGAGCCCGCCGACGACACCTCCGATCACGGTGGCCACGGCCGGTTCGACGAGCGGGCGCACCGCACGAGCCCGCAGCTGTGGGCGGGGCAGCACAAGTACCTGGTGGGGGCCGCGACGGCCGGTGCCGCCGCGGGCGCGGCGGTGGGCGCCGCCAGGCTGCTGCGGCGCTGACGGGCGCGACGACATCACGACGAAGGAGAGACCAATGGCGCAGCAAGTTGCCGACTACGTTCTCCAGCGGCTGACCCAGTGGGGTGTGAAGCGGGTCTACGGGTACCCGGGCGACGGCATCAACGGGATGCTCGGCGCGTTCGACCGCGCCAAGGGGCGACCGGAGTTCATCCAGACGCGGCACGAGGAGATGGCCGCGTTCATGGCGTGCGGGCACGCGAAGTTCACCGGCGAGGTCGGCTGCTGCACGGCCACGTCCGGTCCGGGCGCGATCCACCTGCTGAACGGCCTGTACGACGCGAAGCTGGACCACCAGCCGGTCGTCGCGATCGTCGGGCAGCAGAAGCGGCTCTCGCAGGGCACGCACTACCAGCAGGAAGTGAACCTGGAGAACCTGTTCTCGGACGTGTCGGAGTACTGCCAGGTCGTCATGGAGCCGGGGCAGGCGCGGCATGTCATCGACCGGGCGTTCAAGACGGCGCTGACCACCCGGGGCGTCGCGACGATCATCATCCCGGAGGACGTCCAGGAGGCGGAGGCCGTCCCGTCACCGCCGAAGGAGCACGGCTCGGTGTACTCCAGCGTGGGGTGGAGCCGGCCGCGCGTCCTGCCGAACAAGGAGGAGCTGCACAAGGCGGCCCAGATCCTGAACGAGGGGCAGCGGGTCGCGATGCTGGTCGGCCAGGGTGCGGCGGACGCTCAGGCCGAGCTGGTCGAGACCGCCGAGCTGCTCGGCGCGGGGGTGGCGAAGGCGCTGCTCGGCCGCGAGGTGCTGCCGGACGACCTGCCGTTCGTCACCGGCCCGATCGGCCTGCTCGGCTCCAAGGCCAGCGATGAGATGATCATGAACTGCGACGTGCTGTTCATGATCGGGACGAGCTTCCCGTACGCGGAGTGGCTGCCGGACGAGGGCAGCTGCAAGGGCGTCGAGATCGACATCGACGGCCGCATGATCGGCATCCGCTACCCGATGGACGCGCACGTCGTCGGGGACGCCAAGGAGACGCTCCGCGAGCTGATCCCGCTGCTGGAGCGCAAGAAGGACCGTTCCTGGCGCGAGGAGATCGAGGAGAACGTCCGCACCTGGAACACGGTGATGCGCAAGCGCGCCGGGCAGAGCTTCGAGGGCAAGATCAACCCGCAGGCGGTGGCGCAGGAGGTGTCGCCGCTGCTGCCGGACGGCGCCATCCTCACCGCCGACTCGGGGTCCGCCACCAACTGGTGGGCGCGGCACGTCAAGCTCCGCGACGGGATGAAGGCGTCGCTGTCGGGGACGCTCGCCACGATGGGGCCCGGCGTCCCGTACGCGATCGCGGCGCGGTTCGCCTACCCGGACCGCCCGGTGATCGCGTTCGTCGGGGACGGCGCCTTCCAGATGAACGGCATGAACGAGATGCTCACCGTCAAACGCTACGCCGACCGGCTGGCCGGTTCCCCGCCGCTGGTCTTCGCGATCTTCAACAACCAGGACCTCAACCAGGTCACCTGGGAGCAGCGCGCGATGGGCGGCGACCCCAAGTTCGAGGGCTCGCAGCACATCCCCGACTTCCCGTACGCCGAGTTCGCCGAACTGTGCGGCCTCAAGGGCATCTACTGCGACAAGCCCAAGAAGGTCACCGACGCCTGGAAGGAGGCGCTCGCCGGCGACCGGCCCGTCATCCTGGAGTTCGTGGTGGACGACCAGATCGCCCCGATCCCGCCGCACATCATGAAGGAGCAGGCGAAGAAGGCGGTCAAGGCCGGTCTCAAGGACCCGCAGCGGGCCGGCATGGCGGCCCGCGGCTTCCGGCAGAAGCTCACCGAGATGTACGAGAACATGCCCGGCCGCAGGCACGAAGCCTGATCAGGCGGGCGGGCACCGCCGGCCCGCGGTGGCCCGGCCGGCGGTCACAGTTCCGCCTCGGCGTAGTCCTCCGGGGAGAACCCGATGCGGGGCTGCGTCCGCTCCAGGAGGTCGAACGCCTCGGGGACGGAGGCCGTCCAGCCGATGGCGTCCCAGATCTTGGGGCGGGCGAAGCCCTGCTCGGTGAGGCCCTTCATCAGCTCGCGGAGCGGGCCGTACACGCCGGTCGGGTCGAGGATGACGATGGGCTTGTCGTGCATGGCGAGGACGCGGGCCGTCCACACCTCGAACAGCTCCTCCAGCGTGCCGATGCCGCCGGGCAGGATGAGGAACGCGTCGCTGCGCCGGTCCATCTCGCCCTTGCGGGTCCGCATGTCGGAGGTGACGATCAGCTCGTCGTTGTCCTCGTCGGCGATCTCGACGCTGACCAGGCCGTCGGGGATCACCCCGACGGTCCGGGCGCCGCCGGCCCGCGCGGCGCGGGCGACGGCGCCCATGCACGACACCTGGGCGCCGCCGCTGACCAGGCTGTGGCCGCGCCGGGCCAGCTCGGTGCCGACATCGGCGGCGAGGTCACGGTAGCGGCGGTCGATCTTGCCGCTGGACGAGCAGAACACGCAGACCGCGAGGGACTTGGGGGTCGTCACCGGGTCAATCTAACGGCTCAGCGCCCCACCGGCTCAATGCTTTTGACGGCTCAGTGCGCCGAAAGGTCGCGGCGGCGGAAGCCCGCCATGCCGGCGGCGGACAGGACGGCGGCGAGCGCCACCAGCCAGACCAGCGGCGTGACGGTGAAGTCCTGCCCGATCTTCGGGACGTGGGTGAACGGCGAGACGTCCAGCACCCGCTCGTCCAGGTTGAGGCTCGCCCCGAACAGTGTGATCAGCGCGAACACGCCGACCGCCGCCCAGGCCGCGGCGGTGAACCTGGGCGCCAGGCCGAACAGCGCGAGCGCGATCGCGCCGACCAGCCACACGGCGGGCAGCTGCGCCATCGCCGCGCCGAGGACCCGGGGAAGCACCCCGCCGACGTCGCCCTTGTCCAGCCCGTGCGCCAGCCCGGCGGCGGTGCCGGCGGCGGCCAGCGCGGCGGCGGGCCCGAGCAGCGCGAACACCAGGTGGCTCGACGCCCACCGCAGCCGTCCGGTCGCCGTGGCGAGCAGCGGTTCGGCACGCTGCCCGGTCTCCTCGGTGCGCAGCCGCAGTGTGGCCGACACCGCGTAGGCCGCGACGATGATGCCGAGGATGCTCATCACCGAGGCGAAGTAGGCGTCGGTGATGGCGGAACTCCCGCCGATGCGGGCGAAGATCTCCCGCAGGTCGGGGTTGTCCCTGACCATGTCCTCGACTCCCCCGGCGACGGCGCCGTAGACCACGCCCAGCGCGACGAACCCGGCGAGCCAGCCGTACAGCGAACGGCTCTGCAGCCGCCAGCCGAGCCCGAACGGCCCCGACAGCCGCCGCGGGGCTTCGGCCGCCCCGAGACGCGGGGGCAGGACGCCGACACCGAGGTCGCGGCGCTCCGACAGGGCCCCGGCGGCGGCCACCAGGGCGGCGATGAACGCCGCCACCAGCGCGAGCGTCCACCAGCGTTCCCCGTCGTAGGCGCGCATCCGGTTGGTCCAGCCGAGCGGGGACGCCCAGCCCAGCCACGACAGGGAGTTGCCCGCGCCGCCGACGTCGGCGGCCATCCGGATCACGAACGCGACGCCGACCGCGGCGAGGGCCGTTCCGCGGGCCGCGCCCGCGCCCTCGCTGAGCTGTGCCGTGACGCCCGCGACCGCCGCGAAGACGCATCCGGCCGCGGCCATCTGCAGGCCGAAGGCCAGCGACCCGGCGAACGGGAGGCCCTGGGCGGTCATCCCGGCGGTGAGCAGCGCGGCGAACACGAGGTTCGCCGCCATCGTCACGATGAGCGCGGCGGCCAGGCCGGCGCCGCGCCCGAGCACCGTGGCGCCGAGCAGTTCGCGGCGGCCCGCCTCCTCCTCGGTCCGGGTGTGCCGGACGACCGTCAGCGCGCTGATCAGCCCGATCACCACGGGGATGAAACCGGAGCGCTGCGCGATGATGCTGCCGAGATCGGTGTCGTACAGCGGCCCGTACAGCGCCAGGAACGTCGGGTTGTTCCCGGTCGTCCGCGCGTACTGGAGCCGGTCGGCGGCCTGCGGGTAAAGGCTCTCGGTGGCCCCGACGAAGCCGAGCGGGACCACGGCGATCCAGATGACCCAGGTGGGCAGCAGGAACCGGTCGCGGCGCAGGATCAGCCGGATCAGCCCGCCGGTTCCGGTGAGCGCGCTCACAGCCCGGCCTCCTGCAGCTCGTCCTTGTAGTGGCGGAGGAACAGCTCCTCCAGCGTCGGCGGACGGCTGATCAGGCTGCGGACGCCGATCTCGGTCAGCCTGCGAAGCGCGGCGTCGAGCTGCGGCGTGTCCACCTCGAACTTGATGGTGGTGCCGTCGATCTGCATGTCGTGCACGCCGGGCAGCGTGGCCAGCCCGTCCGGCGGGGCGGCCAGTTCCGCGTCGATGGACGTGCGGGTCAGGTGCCGCAGTTCGGCGAGCGTCCCGGACTCCACCGCGACGCCCTTGCGGATGATCGTCACCCGGTCGCAGAGCGCCTCGACCTCCGACAGGATGTGGCTGGACAGCAGGACGGTCCGGCCCGCGCGCCGCTCCTCCCGGACGCACTCCTGGAAGATCTCCTCCATGAGCGGGTCGAGGCCGGAGGTCGGCTCGTCCAGCAGCAGCAGTTCCGCGTCGGACGCGAGCGCGGCGACCAGCCCCACCTTCTGCCGGTTGCCCTTGGAGTAGGCGCGGCCCTTCTTGCGCGGGTCCAGCTCGAACCGGTCGAGCAGTTCGGCCTTGCGGCGCCGGTCCAGCCCGCCGCGCATCCGGCCGAGCAGGTCGATCACCTCGCCGCCGGACAGGTTCGGCCACAGTGTCACGTCGCCGGGTACGTAGGCGAGCCTGCGGTGCAGCTCGGTCGCGTCCCGCCGGGGGTCGCCGCCGAGCAGCCGGACGGTGCCCGCGTCGGCGCGCAGCAGGCCGAGCAGGATTCTGATCGTGGTCGACTTCCCCGAGCCGTTCGGGCCGAGGAAGCCGTGCACCTCTCCGGCCTGGACGGTCAGGTCGAGCCCGTCCAGCGCACGCGTCCGGCCGAAGGTTTTGACCAGGCCGGATACGGATATCGGGGGCGTGTTCGCGGTCACCGTTTCTCCTTGTGGGGGGGCTGCCCGCCGGCGGCGAGCATGTTCTTCAGGGCGGTGCGTGCCTGCTCGCTCAGTTCCGGCGACATGAGGTCGTCGTCGAGGATCTCCAGCATCGCGAGCGCCATCCGGGGGTAGCCCTCGGCCGTCAGGGTGTTGGCGCCCAGGGCCCGGGACAGGTGTTCGTGCAGGACCATCACACCGAAGCTCATGGCCGTCATGACGGCCGCGTAGGCGTGCAGGTCGTCGGTCCGGGGCTTGGCCACCCCGGGTCTTCCGGCTTCGAGGACCTCCTCGGTGTACGCGACCACCTCGTCGTACAGCGCCATCGCGGCGGGTGACCCGTCGGTCAGGGCACGGGCCAGGTAGCGCTGGATGGGCAGGGCCGTCCGCATGGCGATCGCCAGGAACCCGGGATCGGACATCCCCCCGCTCAGCGACTCCTCTTTGATCTCGCGGATGGCCTCGACGGCGTACTCGTCACAGGACTGGCGCAGCGCCTCCTTCGTCCCGAAGTGGTGCTGGACGAGGGCGGGCGAGACACCGGCGGCCCTGGCGATGCCGCGGATCGTCGCGCCCTTCACGCCGTGCTCCGCGAACTGCAGCAGTGCCGCGTCCCTGATCCGGGCCCGTCCGGTCAGGTCGTCGGCTCGCTCGGCCATCCCCACCCCCTGTACCAATGTTCAGCGTCCTATACGAATGTACACTGTACTCCCGTACAGGACGCTGTCAATCGGTCCCGGGGGGTGGGCTCAGCCGCCGGGGAGCTGGCCGAGCGTCACCGGGACGGTCTTCTTCGAACCGTCCTGCCGCTGGATCTCGACCTTGACCGTGTCGCCCGGCTTGAGGTTCGCGAGCACCGACGAGAGCGCCGTCTGGTCGGGGGTCGCGGTGCCGTTCACCGACAGGATCAGCTCGCCCGGCCGGATGCCCGCCTTGGCGGCGCCGCCGCCCTTCTGGACCTGCACCACGGCGACCGCCGAGCCCTGCCCGCTCTGCGGGTCGACGATGGTGCGGACCACCACGCCGAGCGCGGCCCGGCCCGAGTTCGACACCTTCCCCTTCTCGATCAGCTGCGGGACGATCAGCTTGACGGTGTTGCTCGGCGTCGCGAAGCCGATCCCGGCCGCCGGGCCGCCGACCTGCGGGTCGGACGCGGCGGCGGTGGGAATGCCGATCACCTGCCCGTTCAGCGTGACCAGGGCGCCGCCGCTGTTGCCCGGGTTGATCGCCGCGCTCGTCTGGATGGCGTCGGCGATCGTCGACCCCTGGAAGGAGCCCTCGCCCTTGGTCGTGACCGTCCGGTGCAGCGCGGAGACGATCCCGTTGGTCACGCTCCCGGCCAGGCCGAGCGGGTTGCCCATCGCCAGGACGATCTGCCCGACCTTCGCCTTGCCGGAGTCGCCCCACGACGCGGGCTTGAGGTTCCCGCCGCTCACCTTGACGACGGCCAGGTCGTCGGCGGCGAACTCGCCCACCGGGCTGGCGTTCAGCGTGGCGCCGCCGCTGGCCGCCGTCACCTGGATCTTGCTCGCGCCGGCGACCACGTGCGCGTTGGTGACGATGTGGCCCTGGTCGTCGTAGACGACACCGGACCCCTCCGCCTTGTCGGTCTGGATCTTCACCACCGACGGCAGCACGGCGGCCACGACCTTCTCGTACTGCTGCTCCAGATCCGACACCGATCCGCCGACCGACGCCGAGGTCCTCGCCGTCGGCGTCGCGGCCTGCTGTGCGCCGCCGCTGCATCCGGTGAGCGCCAGCATTCCCGCCGCCACCGCCGCACAGGCCCCGACCTTCGCGTTCCTGTCCACGCTCCACCTCCAGAAGGGACGGTTCCCCTCAGCCGCGGCCAAGCCGTGGACGAGGTCACGATTTGGCGGCGTCATTGCATGATCGCGGGGCACCGCCGGAACACGCCGGGCTCACCCGCGCCTCGGCGCGGGCCTGCCCAGGGCGAGACCGATCCCCGCCGCCGTGGCCGC
>NZ_BCQQ01000127.1 GCF_001552155.1 Actinomadura formosensis NBRC 14204
GGCGCGCGGCGCATCGCCGCGCGCCTTCGCACATGGTGCGGCTCGGATGATGCCGACCGGACGGAACAGGTTCGGGCGGGATCATCGTCATTGGACGTCCGGGCGGGCACGAGACCAAGACGACCTTCGGCCGCCTTGGCTCGGCCCGCCGACGCCCTGACAGCATCCCGCCGCTCTGCCCGCCGCCGCGAACACCCAGCACCCCGGCGCGCTCCCAGCGGCCAGCATGGACGAGGGTTCCGCGACCGGCAGCCGTGCTTGCACTCCCGTTCAAGCTCAGCACCGCACGCGGGCACGACCGCCGGCTGCTAGGCATCACGACGGACAGGCCGCAGCTCAGGCAGCGTCCGAACCCGCACCCGGCACCCGGTATCCGCTCAACGCCCCAGCAGGCGCACAAGGTTCGGCTACTTCGGTTCCCAACCAACCCCGACCCCCACCCCTTACAACGACCCGCCTCCGGCGCAGGGCTCTACCCATAAGAGCGCGTGCGACCCGGCCAGCGCGCTAAGCCACCGTCGCGCAGACTGGGCAAGGTGGGCACCGATGCAGACCCCCACGGGGCTGAGGTAGGTGAAGGGTCGCCGGGCGCGGGCTTGGGCGGGGACCCCTCCGGCGGGCCGCCCCCGGCCGATATCGGGCAGCCCCCAGGGCGCCCGGAGCCCCGGAAGGCTAGCAGCCCGCCGCCCCGCCCAAGCCCGCGCCCGGCTCCCCACAACGGCGCAGGTCAGAGCACGGGGAAGAAGTGTCACAATCCGGTATCCGTCTTCCCGGCGCCGTTCGGCCTGAGGAATCCCGTGACCTTGCCCGCCGCTACCTCCAGCGACAACCCGTCCACGGCTGTCTTGTCCCCGTGCCGTTTCGTCAGTCCCCGCAACGTGATCAATGGGGATCTCCCGCCCGATCGTCCGCCATGCCGCGATCGAACCTGGGCGCCGGGAAACGCCGGCCCCACCGCCGGACGCCACCCGTCCGCTCTGGCTTTCGTCAGCATCGGCCGGTGCGATTCCGGTCATCCGACTTGAGGAAGCACGTCCTCGATTGACCTTTCGGGTTCTCGCCGTGAGCGGTCGGTCTCCTGACCCGCACCGGGCGGCGGAAGCCGGAACCGAGTACCGGATGCCGGCCGATTTCCTGCGGGTCGGTGGTTGCTCCGGACGGCTGCTCCCGGGCCTCACCGCGACGCCCGAACCCGACATGTGGATTGAGTTGCGCTCCGTGAGCGGCGGCGGTCCTGGCTCAGGCTTCCGCAGGTCAGGACCTCGGTTCCGGGGGGAGGGGCGGGCGGCCGGTTAGGCGGGTTGTGAGGGATGCGGCTGATGTGCGGATTTGTGCTGCGAGGGTCGGCCAGGTTTCGGGTGGGTGGTCCTGGCGGCGGAAGGTGACGGTTATCGCGGCCGTGGGGTGGCCGGTGTGGTCGAAGGCGCAGGCGGCGATGCTGGTGAAGCCTTCGGTGATGTGGCCGTCTTCGCAGGACCAGCCTTGGCGGGCGTCTTCGGCGAGGGTGCGGCGCAGGTCGCGCAGGGATGTGGGGCCCTTGCCGGTGCGGTCTATGAGATGGCGGGGGAAGAGGGCTCTCACCTGGGCCGGGGGCAGGTGGGCGAGTATCGAGCGGCCGCTGGCGGTGAGATGGGCGGGCATGCGGACGCCGACGTCGGTGACCAGGGTGGCGGGGCGGGGCGGTTGTTCCTTGAGGAGGTACAGGGTTTCCGCGCCGTGCAGGATGCCGAGCTGGGCTATCTCTCCCACCTGGTCGACCAGGCGGCGGAGCAGGGGTCGGGCCAGGCGTTCCAGGGGTTCGTGGCGTAGGTAGGCGGAGCCTATTTCGAAGGCCGCTACGCCGAGGCCCCAGCGGCGTTCCTCGGGGATGTAGGTGACGAAGCCGTCCTGTGACATGGCGGTCAGGAGGTGGTAGGTGCTGGAGCGGGGGAGTCCCAGGGCCCGGGCGATGGAGGAGGCGGGGAGCGGGCCGGGCGCGGCTGCGAGCAGGCGTAGCACCGCCAGGGCGCGGCGGGCGGCGGGGACCTGGGGCATGGCCGCATTGTCTCGTATCTGAGACATGGAGTGGATTGCCGGGAGGGGCGCCGGCCGGGTCCACTGGTGGCCGTCGTCTCCGCCCCCTGAGCGGCATCACCTGACGCACCACATCGTGGGTCGCCCGTGGTTTGTGCCACCGCTCCCGTCCTGTGGAAAACGCCCCGGTCGCCCGGAGCGTCTGGGGGAGCCCTACTCCCTCTCTACCGGGTGGTGCACACCCAGACGGTCCAGCGGCCGCCGCCCGCGTTGGATATCGCGTTCCTCTGGGCTTCGGACCGTGTGTCGCCATGGCCGCCCCAGTACTTGTTGGTCCTGGGGTTGTACGCGACCGCGCCGCAGCCGTTGACGAACGTCGTGAGGACCTTGCAGCCGGAGGTCGGACACTCGTTCAGCGCCCGCCTTCTGGCGGCGGCCGGGGAGTCGTAGTCCCATGCCTTGCCGACGGCGCCGTTACGTCCCACGGCGATGGCCCCGTAGTTCCTCGGAGGGGGTGAGTACGTGGTCTCCGGGGCGGTCGGCGTCGGGCTGGGCAGGGTCGGCGGGCTGTAGCTGGGCGGAGTCGGGAGGTCCGAGATCGTGGGTCTCGCTGCCGCTGATGTGGCCGGTGAGTCGTCGGAGCCGGCCCACAGCAACAGGACGGTGCCGCCGCCGATCAGGAACAAGAAGGCCGTGACGGCCACGATGACGATGACCGCCGCATTGTTGTTCGGCGGCTGAGGGCCGGGCGGCCTCCACCCCGGCGGGCCGGGCGGTGGCGGCCCCCATCCCGGCGGACCGGGCGGGCCGGGCGGAGGCCGGTAGGCGGGTGGACGACCGCCATGCGGCGGTGGTGGAGGTTGCACGGTGACCGCTCCCCAAACTGCGTCGATATCCGGAAGATCATAGCGATTCCCCATCGAACGGATAGACGGCCTTCGGTGGCCCGGCGCCGTCCTGGCCTGCACTGGCAGACTCGCCAAATCAATGAAAACGGAATGAAATTCCGTCCAAAATGGCCACTGATTTGGTGGAATCAAGCAGGTGTAATGAGGGGAGTGATGCTCGGGAAATGCGGCGCCGACCACACCGCTCGCTGGCCGACCGGCGCCACCCGCCGCTGCAACCTCGCCCACTCTGCCGCCGACATCATCGGATGAAGCAGTCGAACGGCTGGGAACTCGCTCAAGTCCGGCCGGGGCTTCTCCTCTGGATCACCCCGTCCGGCGGCCGGTACCTCGCCCGATTGTCTCGTATCTGAGACAGAGGGGGTGTTCGGGGGGTGGGGCATCGGGCCGGGGCACGCTCCAATGGTGGGTATGGGTGTTCCTATGGTTGAGGTCGGGCCGGAGGCGCTGACGTTCGAGCAGGTCGTCGCGGTCGCGCGGGGTGGCGCCCGGGTCGGGCTGACCGATGAGGCGCTGAAGCTGATCGGTGCGGCGCGGGCCCATATCGAGGAGCTGTCGGCTCGCCCCCTGCCGGTCTATGGGGTTTCGACGGGGTTCGGGGCGCTCGCCACCCGGCACATCGCCCCCGGGTTGCGGGCGCAGTTGCAGCTCAACATCGTCCGGTCCCATGCGGCCGGGTCGGGGCCCGAGGTCGAGCGGGAGGTCGTCCGCGCGCTGATGCTGCTCAGGCTGCGGACGCTCGCCACCGGGCGGACCGGCGTCCAGCCCACGACGGCGCGGACGCTGGCGGAGCTGCTCAACGCCGGCATCACCCCGCAGGTCTTCGAGTACGGAAGTCTCGGGTGCTCGGGGGATCTCGCGCCGCTCGCCCATGTCGCGCTCGCGCTGATCGGTGAGGGGTCGGTCAGGGACGCGGGCGGCGAGCTGAGGCCGGCGGCGGAGGCGCTCGGCGAGGCGGGGATCGCGCCGGTCGAGCTCGGCGCCAAGGAGGGGCTGGCCCTGCTGAACGGGACGGACGGGATGCTCGGCATGCTCGTCCTCGCCATCTGCGATCTGCGCGAGCTGCTCAGAGCGGCCGATGTCGCCGCCGCGATGACCGTCGAGGCCCTGCTGGGGACCGACCGGGTCTTCGCCGCCGATCTGCAGGCGCTCAGGCCGCATCCGGGGCAGGGCACGGCGGCGGCGAACCTGCGGGCGCTGCTCGCCGCGTCCGAGATCATGGAATCGCATCGCGGGCCCGACTGCACCCGTGTCCAGGACGCCTATTCGCTGCGGTGCGCACCCCAGGTGAACGGGGCCGCGCGCGACACCGTCGACCATGCCGAAGCGGTCGCGCGGCGGGAGATGGCTTCGGCCATCGACAATCCCGTCGTGCTGCCGGACGGACGCGTCGAGTCGAACGGCAATTTCCATGGGGCGCCCATCGCGTATGTGCTCGACTTCCTCGCGATTCCCGTGGCCGATGTCGCGTCCATGTCGGAGCGGCGCACCGACCGGCTGCTCGACAGGGGGCGTTCCGGCGGGCTGCCCGCCTTTCTCGCCGACGATCCGGGCGTCGACTCCGGGCACATGATCGCCCAGTACACGCAGGCCGGGATCGTGTCGGAGCTGAAACGGCTCGCGGTCCCGGCGAGCGCCGACTCCATTCCGAGTTCGGCCATGCAGGAAGACCACGTCTCGATGGGGTGGAACGCGGCCCGGAAACTGCGCCGGGCGGTGGACGGGCTGGCCCAGGTGATCGCCATCGAGATCCTCACCGCCGCGCGGGCCCTGGACCTGCGCACCCCGCTGCGTCCCGGTCCGGCGACCGGCGCCGTCGTCGCGAAGCTGCGCGAGGTCGTGCCGCCGCCCGGCCCGGACCGCTACCTCGCCCCCGAGATCGCCGCCGCGACCGCGATGGTCCGGGACGGCTCGCTGGTCGCCGCCGCCGAGGCCGTCACCGGCCCGCTCTGCTGAAGGAGCCGAACATGTCAGGTCCCCGTCCCGTCCGCGCGCCGCGCGGCACCTCACTGACCGCCGCCAAGGGCTGGCCGCAGGAGGCCGCCCTGCGCATGATCCAGAACAACCTCGATCCCGAGGTCGCCGAGCACCCCGACGAGCTGGTCGTCTACGGCGGCTCGGGGAAGGCGGCCCGGAGCTGGGACGCCTTCGACGGCATCGTCCGGTCGCTGTCCGAACTGGAGGGGGACGAGACGCTGCTCGTCCAGTCCGGCAAACCGGTCGGGATCTTCCGGACGCACGAGTGGGCGCCCCGGGTGCTGATCGCCAACTCCAATCTCGTCCCGCAGTGGGCGACCTGGGAGGAGTTCCGGCGGCTGGAGTCGCTCGGCCTGACGATGTTCGGGCAGATGACCGCCGGGTCGTGGATCTACATCGGGACCCAGGGCATCCTGCAGGGGACGTACGAGACGTTCGCGGCGGTCGCGGAGAAGCGGTTCGGCGGCTCCCTGGAAGGGACGATCACGCTGACCGCCGGGCTCGGCGGGATGGGCGGCGCCCAGCCCCTCGCCGTCACGATGAACGGCGGTGTCGCGATCTGCGTGGAATGCGACCCGTCCCGGATCGAGCGGCGTGTCGCGCACCGGTACTGCGACGTGCGGGCGGAGTCGCTGGACGAGGCGCTGCGGCTGGCGGAAGAGGCCAGGACCGCGAGGCGCCCGCTGTCGATCGCCGTGCTGGGGAACGCCGCCGACATCGTCCCCGAACTGCTCGGGCGCGGCGCGCCGATCGACATCGTCACCGACCAGACCAGCGCGCACGACCCGCTGATGTACCTGCCGCGCGGCATCGCGTTCGAGGACATGGTGGCCGAGCGCGCCAAGGACCGGGACGGCTTCATCGCCAGGGCCCGGAACTCGATGGCCGCGCATGTCGAGGCGATGGTCGGATTCCAGGACGCCGGAGCCGAGGTCTTCGACTACGGGAACTCCATCCGCGGGGAGGCCCAGCTCGCCGGATACGCGCGCGCCTTCGAATTCCCCGGATTCGTGCCCGCCTATATCCGGCCGCTTTTCTGCGAGGGCAGGGGGCCGTTCCGCTGGGCGGCGCTGTCCGGTGACCCGAAGGACATCGCCCGGACCGACCAGGCCGTTCTCGACCTGTTCCCGGACAACGAGCCGCTGACCCGCTGGATCAGGATGGCGGGGGAGAAGGTGCGTTTCCAGGGGCTGCCGTCCCGGATCTGCTGGCTCGGCTACGGCGAGCGCGACAAGGCCGGTGAGGTCTTCAACGACCTGGTGGCGCGCGGTGAGATCAGCGCGCCGATCGTCCTCGGCCGCGACCACCTCGACTGCGGCTCGGTCGCCAGCCCGTACCGGGAGACCGAGGGCATGAAGGACGGTTCGGACGCGATCGCCGACTGGCCGCTCCTCAACGCCATGCTCAACACCGCGTCCGGCGCGACCTGGGTGTCCGTCCACCACGGCGGCGGGGTCGGCATCGGCCGGTCCATCCACGCGGGCCAGGTCTGCGTCGCGGACGGGACGGCCCTCGCCGGCGAGAAGCTCCGGCGTGTCCTGACCAACGACCCCGGCACCGGCGTCATGCGGCACGTGGACGCCGGATACGACCGCGCCGCCGAGGTCGCCGCTGAGCGCGGCGTCCGGATTCCCATGAATCCGTGAGCGGCAGCGAACCGGGGGGTGGGGGCGCCCCCAGGGAGGGAGGGCCATGAGTTTCGAGGAGATGTGGGCGGAGTTGCTGCCGATCGGGCGGGACGAGACGTCCGGCGGCTACCACCGGTTCGCCTGGACCCCGCCCGAGCTGGAATGCCGTGCCTGGTTCCGGGACGAGGCGCGCCGCCGCGGCCTCGCCGTGGAGAACGACGCCAACGGCAACATGTTCGCCTGGTGGTTCCCGGAGGACGGAAAGCGGCACGACGCCGTCCTGACCGGCAGCCACCTCGATTCGGTGCCGGGCGGCGGAGCGTTCGACGGGCCGCTCGGCATCGTGTCCGCGTTCGCGGCGATCGACCTTCTCCGAGCACGCGGCGTCCGGCCGGAACGGCCGATCGGCATCGCGGCGTTCGCCGAGGAGGAGGGCGCCCGTTTCGGTGTGGCGTGCCTCGGGTCACGGCTGCTCTCTGGGGCGATCGACCCGGCGCGGGCGCGCGCGCTGACCGACGGCGGCGGCCACACCCTTGCCGAGGTCATGCACAACGCCGGCCTCGACCCCGCCGCGATCGGCCCTGACGACGACCTCCTCGGACGCGTCGCCTGCTACGTCGAACTCCACGTCGAACAGGGCAGAGCCCTGGAGCAGCCGGTCGGGGTGGCCGGTTCGATCGTCCCGCACGGCCGGTGGCGGTTCGGGTTCGCCGGCGAGGGCAACCACGCCGGGACGACCGCCCTGGGCGACCGCCGCGACCCGATGCTGCCGTTCGCCCGCATGGTCATCGCCGCACGGGAGGCCGCCGAACGCAACGGCACGGTCGCGACCGTGGGCAAGGTGGCGGTCGTGCCGGGCGGGGTGAACGCGATCGCCTCGTCCGTCACCGCCTGGCTGGACGCCCGCGGCCCGGCCGACGACGCCGTCCGCCGCACCGTGAAGGAGATCGACGAGGCCGCCCGCGTCGCCGCGCGCCCGCACCGGGTGTGCGTCGAGTTCGCCGAGGAGTCCTACACCGAGATCGTCGACTTCAACCTCGCCCTGCGCGACCGGGTCGACAGGGCCCTGGACGGCGTGCCCGTCCTGCCGACCGGCGCGGGCCACGACGCGGGCGTCCTGTCGGCACGGCTGCCGACCGCGATGCTGTTCGTCCGGAACCCGACGGGGGTCTCGCACGCGCCCGCCGAGTTCGCCGAACCGGCGGACTGCCTGGCCGGAGTGGAGGCCCTTGCCGCGGTACTGGACGACCTGGCGCGCGGGTAGGGGTTCCGGTATGCAGTGGCATGCCCAGTTCGCCTGGCTCGGAGACGGTGTGGCGGCCGATGTGCTCATCGAGGCCGACGGCGAGCGCATCACGAGCATCGCGCCCGGCGTCCCGTCCGCCCCCCACGCCCAGCGGCTGCCCGGCCTGACTCTTCCGGGCCTCGCCGACGCCCACTCCCACGCCTTCCACCGCGCCCTCCGCTCCCGCGTCCAGGCCCACTCCGGGACGTTCTGGACGTGGCGGGAGCAGATGTACAAGGTCGCCGACCGGCTCGACCCCGAGTCCTACCGCGCCCTCGCCACCGCCGTGTTCGCCGAGATGGCCCTCGCCGGGATCAGCTGCGTCGGTGAGTTCCACTACCTGCACCACCGGCCCGGCGGCGCCCCGTACCCGAACCCGAACGCGATGGGCGAGGCGCTGATCACCGCCGCGGCCGATGCCGGAATCCGGATCACCCTCCTCGACGCCTGCTATCTCACCGGCGGCATCGGCCGTCCGCTGCAGGGGCCGCAGCTCCGGTTCGGCGACGGCACCGCCGGCAACTGGGCGCGCCGCGTCGACAGCCTCTACGAGCAGATCGGCAAGGCGGGCCGGCTGCACGCCCGCGTCGGCGCCGCGATCCACTCCGTCCGGGCGGTGCCGCGTGAGCAGGTGCGGGCCGTCGCGTCCTGGGCGCGGGAGCACCGCGCGCCGCTGCACGTCCACCTGTCCGAGCAGCCGGCGGAGAACGAGGCGTGCCTGGACGCCTACGGCATGACGCCGACCCGCCTGCTCGCCGAGTCGGGGGCGCTCGGCGCGCTCACCACCGCCGTCCATGCGACGCACCTCACCGACGAGGACATCGGCCTCCTCGGGACGACCATGACCGGCGTGTGCATGTGCCCGACCACCGAACGCGACCTCGCCGACGGCATCGGCCCCGCGCGCGCTTTGGCCGATGCGGGTTCCCCCATCTATCTCGGCTCCGACCAGCACGCGGTCATCGACATGTTCGAGGAGGCCCGCGCCGTCGAACTGGACGAACGCCTCCGCACCCGCGCCCGCGGCCACTGGACGGCCGGGGAACTGCTCGCCGCCGCCACGTCCAACGGCCACTACGGGCTCGGCTGGCCCGAGGCGGGACGCCTGGAACCCGGTGCCTACGCCGACCTGGTGACCGTCGACCTCGGCTCCGTCCGCACCGCCGGCGCGGGGCCCGGCTACGCCGCCGAGGCCGCCGTCTTCGCCGCCACCGGCGCCGACGTCCGGCATGTCGTGGTGTCCGGCCGCCCGGTCGTGCACGACGGCCGCCACCTGCTGATCGACGACGTCCCCGCCGCCCTCGCCGAGGCCGTCACCGCCGTCACCCGGGAGGAGCCTGCTTGAGCACGGTCATCAGGAACATCGGGGAACTGGTCACCAACGACCCCGGCGCCGGCGACGGCCTGGCCGTCGTCCGGGACGCGGCCCTGGTGATCGAGGACGGCGCCGTCGCGTGGACGGGCCCGTCCACGCGGGCGCCCGCCGCCGACGAGTCGTTCGACGCCGCCGGACGCGCCGTCCTGCCCGGCTTCGTCGACTCCCACGCGCACCTCGTCTTCGCCGGTGAACGCGCCGAGGAGTTCGCCGCCCGGATGAGCGGCCGCAAGTACGCGGCGGGCGGCATCCGCACGACCGTCGCCCGCACCCGTGCCGCGTCCGACGACGACCTGCGCGCCAACCTGCGCCGCCTGGTCGGCGAGATGGCCCGCCAGGGCACCACGACGGTCGAATGCAAGTCCGGCTACGGCCTCACGGTCGAGCAGGAGGAACGCGCCGTCCGCATCGCCGCCGAGGTCGCCGACGAGGTCACCTACCTGGGCGCCCACGTCGTCCCCGCCGAATACAAGCACGACCCCGCCTCCTACGTGCGGCTGGCCGCGACCGAGATGCTCTCGGCCTGCGCCCCGCACGCCCGCTGGGTGGACGTCTTCTGCGAGGAAGGCGCCTTCGACGCCGGTGAGGCCCGCGAGGTCCTGGAGGCCGGCATGAAAGCCGGCCTGAGCCCCCGCCTGCACGCGAACCAGCTCACCCAAGGCCCCGCCGTGCAACTCGCGGTTGAACTGGACGCCGCGTCCGCCGACCACTGCACCTTCCTCAGCGACGCCGACGTGGACGCTCTGGCCTCGTCCCAGACTGTCGCGACCCTCCTGCCCGGCGTCGAGTTCTCCACCCGCCAGCCGTACCCCGCCGCCCGCCGCCTCCTGGACGCGGGCGCCACCGTCGCCCTCGCCACCGACTGCAACCCGGGCTCCTGCTACAGCTCGAGCATGGCGTTCTGCATCGCCGTGGCCGTCCGCGACATGCACATGACACCGGCCGAGGCCGTCTGGTCCGCCACCGCCGGCGGCGCCCGCGCACTCCGCCGTACCGACGTCGGCCACCTCGGCGTGGGCGCGCGCGCCGACGTCCATGTCCTGGACGCCCCATCCCACATTCACCTCGCCTACCGCCCCGGCGTCCCGCAGACGGCGGCGGTGTGGAAGCACGGGCGCCGGGTAGAGCCCCCGCAGTAGTCGACTGTGGAGGCCCCCATGGCTGAGTTCCTGACGGACATCAAGACCCTGCGCGAGCGTGCCCGCCAGGAGATCGACAAAGGACCGATCACCGAGGCGTACGGCGCGGACGTCGGGCGCGTGATCCAGGTGTGCAACGAGGCCCTGGCCACGGAGATCGTGTGCACGCTGCGCTACAAGCGGCACTACTACACGGCCACCGGCATCCACGCCGAGGCCGTGGCGGGCGAGTTCCTTGAGCACGCGGCCGAGGAGCAGCAGCATGCCGACATGCTGGCGGAGCGGATCGTCCAACTCGGCGGCGACCCCGACTTCTCGCCCGACACGCTCACCACCCGCGCGCACGCCGAGTACGACGCGAGCCTCGACCTCGTTGAGATGATCAAGGAGGATCTGGTCGCCGAACGGATCGCCATCGCGTCCTACACCGAGATCGTCCAGTGGCTCGGTGACGGAGACCCGACCACCAAGCGCGTCTTCGAACGCATCCTTGCGCAGGAGGAGGAGCACGCCGACGACCTCCGCGGCCTCCTGGAGCGCCTCCCCAAGACCTGAGCGCGGACGCGGTCCCGCACGTGGCTCTCCCTACAAATAACGGCGGTTGACCCTTATCAAGGGGTGCTGGCCGCCGGCTATGTAGTCCGTTGCGAGGACCTCGGCCACGAAAAGGGTGTGGTCGCCGGCTTCCATGGCCTGGCGGGTTTCGCATTCCAGGGCGGAAACACCGGTTTCGGGGATCAGGGCGCCGGAGTGTTCGCCGCGGTGATGGGGTTCGGCGGCCAGGAGGATACGGGCGCTCGGCCGGCCCTCGGCGGCGAAGCGGCCCGCCAGGGCGCGCTGGGACGCGGAGAGGACGGTCGCGGCCCAGCGGTTCTGGCGGTTCAGGACCTCCGACAGGTAGGACGATGTCGCCACGCTCGCCAGGACCATCGGGGGCTCCAGCGAGACCGACATGAACGAGGTGACCGTGGTGCCGAGGTCGTCGCGGCCGTCGCGGACGGTCAGCACGACCACGCCCGTGGCGAAGCCCGCGACGGCCTCGACGAAGTCGCCGCTCAGCGGATCTCCCAGGTGCCCGGGAGGGTGAGCGGGCCCGCGGCGGGCAGGCCGAGCCGGGCGGCGAGGCCGCCGAGGGAGCCCCAGGCGTCGAAGCGGGCGGACGCGGCGGTGCGGTCCTCGCTGGACTCCGGCGGGCGGAGCCGCTCAAGCGGTGAGGTGTGCGGGTAGAGGCGGACCGGCGCGCCGGCCGCCAGGCCGGACTTCTTGCGGGCCAGGGCGAAGGCCATGTCGAGGCCGCCGAGTTCGTCGACGAGACCGTGTTCCCTGGCGTCGGCGCCCGTCCAGACCCGGCCCCGGGCCAGTTCGTGGACGCGTTCGCGGGACAGGCCCCGGCCCTCGGCGACCTTCGCGGTGAAGTCGTCGTAGATCCGGTCGAGGGAGGCGTTGACCCGCTCCCACTCGGAGTCGCTGAAGTCCTTGGTGGCGCTCAGCATGCGGGCGTGGTCGCCGTCGGCGACCGCGCCGAGCCCGATGCCGACGCGGTCCAGCAGACCGTTCACCACGGCCTTGCCGACGACGACGCCGATCGAGCCGGTGAGCGTGCCGGGCTGCGCGACGATCGTGTCCGCGGCCATCGACACGTAGTAGCCGCCGGACGCGGCGACGTTGCCCATCGACACGATCACCGGTTTGCCGGCGCGGCGGGCGAGCACGACCTCGCGCCAGATCGCGTCGGACGCGACGGCGGAGCCGCCGGGGCTGTTCACGCGGAACACGATGGCCTTGACGCGGTCGTCCTTCACGGCGGCGCGGAACGCGGCGCCGATCGTGTCCGAGCCCATCGCCGGACCGGAGTTCGGCAGCGGGCCGCCGCGTCCGCTGCGGCCGAGCCGGATCGGCCCGTGCCCGTTGATCAGCGCGACGACGTCCTGCCCGCCGGGCTGCGGCAGCCGGCGCGTGAGTCCGTGCGTGCGGCTGTAGCGGGAGACGTAGCGCAGTTGCGCCTCCTCGCCGAACTGCTCGCGCAGGTCGGCGTAGACCTCGTCGCGGTAGGCGAGCCGGTCGACGAGGCTCTCCTCCAGGGCCTCGTCGGCGAGGAACGGGCCGCGGTCGACGAGGTCGCGGACCTTGTCCTCCGGCAGGCCGCGGGCGGCGGCGATCCCGGCGGTGATCTGCTCGCCGAGCGAGGTGACGAGCCGCCGGGACGACTCCTCGTGCTCGGGCGTGTACGTCTTCTCCATGAACGTGTTCGCCATGGTCTTGTACTCATGCCGCTTGGCGAACCGAGGCTGGATGCCCGCCTTCTCCAAGGCGCCCGCGAAGAACGGCTCCTCGATCGCGACACCGGTCAGCCCGACCTCGCCCGTGGGCTGCAGGTAGATCTTGTCGAACGCGGTGGCCAGGTAGAACGGCACGGTGCCGCGGCCGCCCTCGCCGAACGTCTCGGCCCAGGCGACGGTGTGCTTGCCCGCGTCCCGCAGCGCCTGGACGGCCTCGCGCAGTTCCTGGACGAGCGCCAGCCCGATGCCGCCGGAGACCTTCACGACGAGGGCGCGGACCCGGCTGTCGGAGCGGGCGCGGCGCAGCCCGTCCAGGACGTCCCGCAGGTTCGTCCGGCGCATGGACAGGATCGCCGAGATCGGATCGGCGGGCGCGGTCTCCACGATGCCCTCGGTGAGGTCGAGTTCGAGGATCAGTGGGGCCGTCCGCCGGTCGCGGGCCTGTTTGATCACGTTGACGACTGTGCCGGGATCCACCATGGCCCCCAGCCTATGCGTTCGGCCGGGCCCTTCCCGCGCCCTTCCCGCGCCCTCGGTCAGCGGGCGAACGCCTTGTTCGGGATCACGCTCGCGGACGCCTGGGCCACGGGACGGCCGCGCGCGTCGCTGATCACGGCGTTGGACACCATGCGGGTGCCGCCGGGGTGCACGCACGTCCCGGTCACCGTGTACGTCTCACCGGCCTGGACACCGCGCAGGTAGTCGACGTTCAGGTTGAGCGTGAGCATCGGCATGAAGTGCTCGCCCGTGCTGCTCGCCGCCAGGCAGACGGCGTTGTCGAGGATCATCGCGATGTAGCCGCCGTGGACGGTGCCGCCGGGGTTGCAGAGCCGGTCCGCGGGCGTCCACGCGATGTCCACCCGGCCCGGCTCGGCGGACGTGAGGACCTGCCCGATGTAGTGGTTGATGTCGGAGATCTGGGGGAACCGCCCGTCCGCCATCGCCTGGATCAGTTCGGCGCCCGACAGGGTGTTCCACAGGTGGGCGGCCTCCCGGTGGGCCTGCGGGGTCGCCTCGCCGCTCAACTCGCTCTCCCTGCTCACGGTGATCTCCGAATGCTATTCGGTGATCGCGGGCCCGGCACTGTGCCGTTCATCACGGGTGCCCGGCGCTATCGTCGGATGCATGGGAGACGGCGATGGATGGGCCGGCTGCGAGCTCGGGCACACCCACTGGGGACGGTTCGGTGCCGCGGGGCTGCTCGCCTACCACCGCGACCCCGGCGGCCAACTGTGGATCCTGCTGCAGCAGCGCGCCTGGTGGGGGATCGGCGGCGGAACGTGGGGCATGTTCGGCGGCGCGCTGCACAGCCACGAGGACGTCGTGTCGGGCGCGCTGCGCGAGACGTCCGAGGAGTGCACGCTCGACACCGAGGTGGTCGCGGTGCACGGCACCAGCGTCGAGGACCATGGCGGCTGGTCGTACACGTCCGTGATGGGATCGCTGTCCGAGCGCCTTCCCGTGGACCCCGCGTCGCGGGAGACGCGCAGGGCCGAATGGGTGCGCGCCGAGGAGGTCACCGAGCGCAGGCTGTTCGAGCCGTTCGCGCGGTCATGGCCCCGTCTGCAGGACGCGATGCGGCGGCTCGTCCTCGTCGTGGACGCGGCGAACGTCGTGGGCGCGCGTGCGGACGGCTGGTGGAAGGACCGTGCCGGAGCCAACGCGCGGCTCCGCGACGACCTGAAGGCCCTGGGCGGCGGCGTGCAGGGGCTGCCCGGCGGTGTCGTCCCGTTCGACCGCTGCTTTCCCGAGGTCGTCCTGGTCGTCGAGGGTGCCGCGCGGCGGGTCGCGGACGAGCCGTCCGACGGGGTGAAGGTCGTGGCGGCGCCCGGCAGCGGCGACGACCGGATCGTGGACCTCCTGCGGCAGGACCGTCCCGACACCGCGCACCTCGTCGTCACGGCCGACCGGGAACTGCGCGCCCGCTGCGAGGCCGCGGGCGCCGCCGTCACCGGCCCGCGCTGGCTCCTCGACCGCCTTTAGACCTCGGCTAGACCTCGACGCGGTGGCCCGCGTCGCGCAGCGCCGCCGTCGCGTCCTTCAGCCGGTGCTCGGGAACGAGGACGAGATCGGCATGGTACGTGGACGCGACGAAAACGGGCACCTCGGCGTCCGCCAGCGGCCCCACGATCGCCGCCGGCGTACCGGGCACGTCCCGCCCGCGGCCCGCGCCGCCGTAGAAGCCGACCCAGCGTTCCGCTTCGGCGAACGATGATGCGTCCCGCACGATGGTGAGGCCCTCGGGGGCCCGCACCAGCGCGATCCACTCGTCGTCCTCCGGGAACGTCGCGTGGGGCAGGTGCTCCACCGTGAACTGGCCGGGGACGATGTGCAGGCGCGTACCCCCGTGGGGGGACGGCTCTCCGCGCCGCATGGAGAAGCCTTCGGTCATGCGCCCACCCTATTCAGGCGCCTTGTTCAGGCACGAGCCACACCGCGCCCAGTGGCGGAACGCGCAGCACCGCGGACGCGGGCAGGCCGTGGGACGGTTCGGCGGTCGCCTCGACGCGGCCCATGTTGCCGACACCGCTGCCGCCGTACTCGTAGGCGTCGGTGTTGACCACCTCCCGCCAGCCGCCCGCGCGGGGCAGGCCGAGCCGGTAGTCCTCGTGCGGGTTCCCGGCGAAGTTGACGACGCACGCCATGACCGGCGGCTCGCCGTCGTGGGACGTCCCGTACCGCAGGTAGGAGAGCGTGTTGCCGCTCGCGTCGTTGCCGTCGATCCAGCGGAACCCCTCGTGGTCGCTGTCACGCGTCCACAGCGCGGGCTCGGCCCGGTAGGCGCGGTTCAGGTCGCGGACGAGCTTCTGCAAGCCCAGGTGGTCGGCGCCCTCGGCGGCGTTGTCGAGCAGCCACCAGTCCAGCGGGCGCTCCTCCGCCCACTCGGCGCCCTGCCCGAACTCCTGCCCCATGAACAGCAACTGCTTGCCGGGGTGCGACCACATGTAGGCGAGCAGGGCGCGCAGCCCGGCGAACTGCTGCCAGGCGTCGCCCGGCATCTTGCCCAGCAGCGACCCCTTGCCGTGGACGACCTCGTCGTGCGACAGCGGGAGGACGTAGTTCTCCGAGAACGCGTACACCAGCGAGAAGGTGATCTCGTTGTGGTGGTAGTGCCGGAACACGGGCTCGTGGCGCAGGTATTCGAGCGTGTCGTGCATCCAGCCCATGTTCCATTTGAACCCGAACCCGAGCCCGCCGAGATGGGTCGGACGGGACACCCCCGGCCATGCCGTCGACTCCTCGGCGATCGTCATGATGCCGGGGTTGCGCTTGTAGACCGTCGCGTTCATCTCCTGGAGGAACGAGATGGCCTCCAGGTTCTCGCGGCCCCCGTAGATGTTCGGGGTCCACTCGCCCTCCTTGCGCGAGTAGTCCAGGTACAGCATGGAGGCGACGGCGTCGACGCGCAGCCCGTCGATGTGGAATTCCTCCAGCCAGAACGACGCGTTCGCCACCAGGAAGTTGCGGACCTCGGCGCGGCCGAAGTTGAACACGAGCGTCCCCCAGTCCGGGTGCTCGCCGCGCGTCGGATCCTCGTGCTCGTAGAGGGCGGTGCCGTCGAACCGGCCCAGCGCCCACTCGTCCTTGGGGAAGTGGGCCGGCACCCAGTCCATGATGACGCCGATACCGGCCTGGTGGAGCCGGTCGACGAGGTACCGGAAGTCGTCGGGGTCACCGAACCGTGCCGTGGGCGCGTAGTAGGACGTGACCTGGTATCCCCAGGAGGGGCCGTACGGGTGCTCGGCGACCGGAAGCAGTTCCACGTGCGTGAAACCCATGTCGCGCACGTAGTCGGTGAGTTCCTCGGCCAGTTCCCTGTAGCCGAGCCCAGGGCGCCAGGACCCGAGATGCACCTCGTACACGCTCATGGGTTCGCGCAGCCAGTCGCGCTCCTTGCGGCCGTCCATCCACGCGCCGTCGCCCCACTCGTAGGACGAGGTGAACACGCGCGACGCCGTCGCCGGAGGACGTTCGGTGGACTGCGCCATGGGGTCGGCCTTGGTGCGCAGCACGCCGTCCGCGCCGAGGATCTCGTACTTGTAGCAGATGCCGTCGCCGATGCCCGGGATGAACAGTTCCCAGATACCGGTGGAGCCGAGTGACCGCATCGGGTGGGCGCGGCCGTCCCAGTGGTTGAAGTCGCCGACCACGCGCACACCGCGCGCCGTCGGCGCCCACACGGCGAAGGCCGTTCCGGTGACGGTGCCGAACGCGGACGCGTAGGAGCGGACCCGCGCGCCGAGCGCCCGCCACAGTTCCTCGTGCCGTCCCTCGCCGATCAGGTGCAGATCGAGTTCGCCGAGCGTCGGCAGGTGCCGGTACGGGTCGTCCTGGATGGTCTCGATGCCGTCCCCGTAGGTGACGGCGAGCCGGTAGTCGGGGACGGCGAGCGGCGCCTCGTGCTCGCCGCCGCCCGCGAGGGACACACCGCCCGGCAGCGTCCCGGTGAACAGCCCCTGGTGGAAGTGGCGGAGCGGATGCCGGTCCCCGTCCGGCAGGACGACCTCGACCTTTTCCGCGAGGGGCCGCAGCGCCCGCACCGTCACGCCGTCCCGGCCGGGATGCGCCCCGAGGACGCCGTGCGGATCGTGATGGTCGCCGCCGACGAGCCGGGCGGTCTCCGCGCGCGTCACTCGTGCCATGACCTCATGGCCTCCCGTCACTGAGCTTTCACCTCAGTAGAGGTGCCCCGAGAAGCGGCGGACTCACATGACGGGGCGCCCTGTTTTCCCGCGCTCGACGCGCATGACCGGGCGGGGCGGCTGCGGCCGCACGGGCGGGCCGACTCCTCGTCGGCGGGGTCGCGCCGGATGGGTGCCGCCCGTGCGGCCACGACTACCTGGCCCCGGCGGTGACATCGACCCCACCGCCCCGGGCTCCATTCCTATGTCACTTCAGCGACATAAGTACCTGCCGTACCGGGGGTCTCGGCCCGGCCCGCCCCCGCCCGCGGGCCGGGCCGCGCCGTTCCCCACGACGTCCTTTCACCTGTTCCCGCATCCCCCGCGAGCCTGTTCGGCGAGCAGCCCGCGGAGCCCCGCCGAGTCGTCCGCGGCCACCGTCATCGCACATCCGGCCTGGAGTTCGGCGTCGGTGAGGTCGCGGCTGCGGGTCGCGTACCAGCGTCCCGCGTCGCTGCGCCACACCTGCCAGCCCGGAAACTCCCCCTCGACGGCCGCCTTCAAGTCCTCGAAGTCGCCCATCAAGGTCGTCCCTTCCCCGAGGCCGTTCTTCTGTATACAAAAGTCTTACTCGGCCCAAGAGGTGTCAAGCTATCCGTAAGCGGACCATGCCCCCGCGGATAGCGCGGGGAAGGCATGGATCGCAGGGAGGGACCGGTCTGAATCGAACGCGGAGGCGGACAACGTTCGAACGCCGTGCCGGACGGGACAGCGGAGCAGGGAGGTGACGCCGGTGCCGGACCGTCCCGCCTACCTGCGCATCGCCGACACGCTGCGGGAGGCGATCAGGGACGGCAGCCTCCCGCCGGGGACACGGCTGCCGACCATCGCGGAGCTGTGCGAGACCCACGGCGTCTCGGAGATCGTCGTGCGCCAGGCGGTCGCGCTGCTGCGCGGGGAGGGGCTCGTCGAGACCCGCCGCGGCGGCGGCACGCTCGTCAAGGTCATCCCGCCGGCGCGCCGTGTCGCGATGGACCGCTACCGGGCGGTGAGCCGGCCGCTGGCCGTCCCCGAGACCACGTTCACCCACGACCAGAAGATCACCTGGGCGGAGTACCGGCTCGACAAGGAGTTCACCCGGGTGCGGGCGGACGACGAGCTGGGCGCCCTGTTCGAACTGCCGGCGGGCACCCGGCTGCTGCGCCGCCGGTTCGTCTTCTACGCGCGCGGCGAACCGCAGCAGATCTCCGTCAACTACCTGCCGTGGGACCTCGTCGCCGACACGCCCGTCTGCGACCCGGCGCGCGAGCCGTGGCCCGGCGGGACGCTCGCGCAGCTGACGTATCTGGGGCATCCGCCCGTCCGGGTCGAGGAGTCGGTCCGGGCCCGGATGCCGACACCGGAGGAGGCCGAGACGCTGCGGATGAGCGGCGGCGTGCCGGTCCTCGGCATCACCCGCCGGATGCTGGCGCGGGCGGGCGTCATGGAGGTCTGCCGCGAGATCGTGCTGCCCGCCGACCGCGTCGTGCTCGACTACGCGATCGATCTGTGACCGCCCGCGCGGTCAGCCCGCGAGGTGGGCCAGCGACTTCAGCGGGACGGGCAGCCAGGCCGGGCGGTTCCGCGCCTCGTACCGGACCTCGTACACCGCCTTGTCGTACTCGAACGCCCGGACGAGCGCCTCGTGCGCGGCCGGGTCGGGGCCGCCGGCCGCCGCGTAGCCGGCGCAGAACGCGGCCCGGTTCCGTTCCGCCCACGCCCGGGCGCGCAGCTCCAGCTTCTCGGCGCCGTCGGGTGACAGGTCGCCGTCCCGCGCGACCAGGAACCGCGCCGCGTACTCGAAGGAGCGCAGCATCCCGGCGACGTCCCGCAGCGGATGCGTGAGGGCGCGGCGCTCGACCGGGGTCCGGGCCGGCTCGCCCTCGAAGTCCAGCAGCAGCCAGCCGGCGTCGGTGCGCATCACCTGCCCCAGGTGGTAGTCGCCGTGGACGCGCTGGAACGGCAGCGACACCGCCTCGGCCGCGACCCGGTCGAACGCCGCACGGATCGCGGGAGCGTACGGGCGCAGCCCCGGGACGGCGGCGGTGACCTCGTCGAGCTGCTCGTTCATGGCGAACACGATGTCGCGCACCACCGCGGGCGGCATCTGCGTCACCCCGAACGCGGCGGCGAGGTCGCGGTGCACCTGCGCGGTGGCCGCGCCGAGCCGCTCGGCCTCCGCCGCGAAGTCGCCGCCGGCCTGCCCGGCGCCGCTCGCGGTGAACGGCCCGTCCCCGGGCGGCATGGGCTGCGCGAACCAGTCGCGGACGCTCGTGAGTGCCAACTGCCAGCCGTCGGTCGCGCTGAGCAGGAACTCCGACAGCAGCGCCAGTGTGACGGGCTCGTTCCCGGTGAAGGCGTCGCCGGGCTCCATCTCGATCCAGCCGTGCACGGCGGCGATGTGCCGGCAGCCCTGCCGGGACAGCGCGAGGTTGACCTCCAGGTCGGGGTTGATACCGGGGGACAGGCGCCGGAACAGCTTGCAGATGTAGACGCCGTCGAAGATCAGCGAGGTGTTGGTCTGCTCGGCGGAGCTCGCCAGGGCGTCCAGGTCGGTGCGGATGCCCGTGCCGGGTGCGCGGCGAAACCGCAGCGGCCCGATGTCGGTCTCGTTCGCCATGTTCGCGAGCAGGGTCCGGGTCAGCTCCGGGTCGTGCACGGCGTCGTAGACCGCGCCGGCGATGCCGTGCTCGCCCTCCGCCCGGCCGATCTCGCAGGGCAGCAGCCGCTCGGGCATGTGCTCGCGGACGCCGAGGAGCAGCTGGTAGTGGTCGACGGTGTCGTGCTGGCGGACGTCGAGGACGAGATGGTGCATGGCGGGGTCGCCGGAGACCAGCTCGGTGGCGGTGCCGATGGTGAGGTCGTCGATGTCGTCGCCCTTGCCGCCGAACCACCGCTGGCCGGGCAGCCAGTCGGCCAGGAGCCGGGTGAGGGAGGTCTCGGACGGCCGCATCACAGCATCCCTTCACCCGGTTCGTGCTCACCGGGCGGCGGCACGAGGAACCAGTAGAAGCCGTGCCCGGGAAGCGTCAGCAGATAGGGGAGCTCACCGATGGCCGGGAACTGGACGCCGCCCATGCACTCGATCGGGGTGGAGCCCTGGAAACGCCGCAGGTCGAGTTCGACCGGCTGCGGGAAGCGCGACAGGTTGTTCACGCAGAGGACGGTGTCCATGCCGCCCCACTGGTTGGTGTCCTTGCCGTT
>NZ_BCQQ01000128.1 GCF_001552155.1 Actinomadura formosensis NBRC 14204
GCACCCCGGCCATGATTCTCTTTTGTACGTTCACTTTCTTGGCCCGCAGCTCGGCGTATTCGTACGCGACACGGACAAGGGGCAGTGGTGGCGCCGTGTCCAGCAGGCGGACGACCAAAAGAGCGACCACCTCTGACAAGACCATTGGGCGCTGCCGGCGGCCCTGAAGCGAACTCCGGACCGGGAATGCCTCGGCTGTGGCCACCATTGGCCGAGTCCACGCACCCGCGCCTCTCAGCCACTGCCCACTTCAACGCCACGTTGATCAGATCGGCCGGGTTGTCCTTCGTCTGCGCCCCGGTACGGATCGCCTCAGGAGCGGGTTGATGGCACAGACGTTGCGGCCGGTGGCGCGCAGGCAGGCAACCAGCAGGCCGCGGCCGGTCTCGATCGCAACCGGGATCCGTCGTCGGGGGTATCGCCGTGCTCAGCGAGCAACGCGACGTCGTGACGCTTCCCGCTCCAGCCGATCCCGCAGGTCACCCTCACCAACGGCACTAAGGCTCGCCATCCGATCAGCGGTTCGTGACCCCGGCCGACCGCAGACCCCACGGCCTGTCTCAGGGTCCACGGCTCGGGAACGGCGAGCGGTGGTTCTGCGGCCGGCTCAGCACACGAACGTGCTGAACCTCAGGAGCGGACCGCCACCCGTCCGGCTGCTCCGACAGCGCGTCCGCCTGCCGAGAGGAGCCCATGCTCCTGATCGGGAGCAGACGTCATCCGCACGGTGAACCGGCGGGTGGCGGTTCACCGACATTGGGGTTCGGGCCCGTCGGCTCTCAATCCGTCGGCGCGGTCGGTGTCACTGATCCGGGCGGCGATGGCGGTCAACGCTCGGCCTCTTCCAGATACCGTCGCTGGTCCCGTAGGAACCCTGGGACGAACAGCGCCCTGGGCGTGGCGATGGCGGTCACGTAGGTCTTGAAGGAGGAGTCCTCGATGTCCTTGCGCATCAGTGAGTGGACGGCAGCCGGATAGCGCAGGATCCGCAGTTGGCCCGGCATGCGCAACCGATGGCGATATCCGGCCTCGGTATCGGCGACGTCGACGTTGATGTCGTGGCCCGCAAGGATCAGCAGCACCGGCACCCGCAGGGCGGCCAGGTCCGCGGACGCGTCCGAGGTGTAGTTCTTGGTGATGAACGTCCACCGGTCGCGCGAGATGCCGCTCACATCACCCCCCGCGGCCCGATACTGCTCATAGGTCTGGCCGTTGCCAAGCGCGCGGCGCATGCGGTCACTCTCAGCGAGCTGGGCCTTGACCCGGCTGGGCGAGGCGTTCCGCGCGCGGAGTTCGGCGAGCAGGTTGTAGCGGCCTTGCCGGAGCCAGTTGATCGCGGGCGAGACGGCGATGAGGAACTTCACGTCGGGCGACAGCCTCGCCGCCTTGGGCATGACCCAGCCCGCCTGGCTGCCGCCCCACAGCCCTATCCGGTTACGGTCGATGTCGGAGCGCCGCTTGGCCCACTCGATCGCCGCGACGGTCTCCTCCGCGCGGTCCCGCATACTCTGGTGCAGCCAGTTGCCCGGTGCTCCGCCGACGCCCGGCTTGTTCCAGGACAGCGAGGCATAGCCGGCCCTGGCCATCGCCTCCCAGATCGGCCGGTAGAAGCCGTCGGCGGTGGCGTCGACCGGTCCGTCACCGTGAACGAACACCACCAGCCCGTATGGCCCGTGACCATGCTCCGGCATCGCCAGAACTCCCCTCAGCGGCTGCTCGCCACCGGTGATCGTCACCTTCTCCTCCCTGAGGTCGTAATCGTGCTGGTAGATCACCCAACCGCCCGCCCCGGCGATCACCACCAGCACCGTCAGCAGCGAGACCCAAATCCGTTTTCGCATGGCCACCTCATTTCGTTCATTGTTGACACGATCGTAGCAAGAACGAACGTAGTACGATAGTTGTCATGCTGGAGATACCGGGCCGGTTGCTGGTGGAGGCGATGGTCCGCGCGGACGGGACCGTGGACTGCGGTGACCTCTACACGGTGGCGGGGCACCTGGGGATGACCGACCAGCAGGTGCGGCTGTCCATCAGGCGGCTGGTAAACGACGGCCATTTCGTCCAGGAGGGGCGCGGACGGAAGGCCATCCTGCGGGCGACCGCCGAGACATGGCGGTCGATCGAGCCCGACATCGAGTTCGTGCGGCTCATGTACCGGCAGGACCACGGCGAGGCACCTTGGGACGGGGTATGGCACCTGGTGGGGTTCGCGATCCCGGAATCGACACGTCCCGCGCGGGACGCGCTGCGGGAGGCGATCGTCCATCTCGGCGGCGCCCCCGTCCAGAACGGCCTCTACGTATCGCCGAACGCCTGGGAGGACCTGATCGAAGCCGACGCCGCCAGGCTCGGCGTCACGAATCACCTCACCTTTCTCACCAGCCGCGACCTGCGCATCGGCACTGAACGCGACCCCCGGGCCCTGGCCGCGGGGCTCTGGCCGCTGGACGAGATCGCCGAACGGCACATCCGTCTCATCGAGATCGCCGCAAAGCACCTGACCCGGCTGCGGACCGATCCGCCGGAGACCGAACAACTGACCATCGCCATCGAACTGGCCACCGAGTTCACCCACGCCATGGAACCCGACCCCCTGCTGCCGCCCGAGCTGCTGCCACAGCCCTGGCCCGGGACGGAGGCTCGCGAACTCGTCGCGCAATGCTGGGCGCTACTGCTCAACAAGCCGCACCACAACGCACCCCGCCTTTTCGAGGTCTACACCGAGGCCGCGCAATCAGTCACGGCCTGAACTGTCCTGGCCGCATGGAACTCCCCCGCCCCACGTCGTGGCTGCCCAACGGCGGAGCTCCTGGTGGTCAAGATCGTCGCAAATCTCGATCTACCAGGAGCCCTCTCGTCGTCACTCACGCCGCGCGGGACGCAACCGGCCCGTGACCTGCGGACTCAGCTTGGAATCTCCGCAATGGCCGGGACCTCCTGAGATCTGCTGGGGCAGGTCAGGGAGAGGTGGCGGATCGGGGAGCAAGGTGCCGAACGCGCACGGGGACCGATCGCGACCGACGCACTCGCGGAGTTGCGTCGATTCACCGTCGCCGAACTGGAGGTCATCGAGACGTTTCTGCATCACGCGCTGGATAACCAGATCCGTCATGCAGACCGCCTACGTTCACCGGCACCGGATCGGTGAAGCCCACGCGCGCCGCTTCCAGACCGGGTTCGAGGTGCAGCGCCCGGTTGTACGACTCGATCGCCTGGCTCCAGCGCCCGACGGCTGCGCGGACCTCGGCGAGTTCTCGGTGGTGGCGGGGCTCCTGTGGAGCGAGCGCCACCGCCCGCGCGGCCTTGACGATCGCATCGTTCACATTGTGGAACTCGAGGTTGGTCCAGGCCAGCAGGCTCCACGCCTCGGAGTTGGACGCGTCGGCGTCCCTCGCTTGGCATGCCGCGTAGACGGTGGCCCGGTAGTCGTTCATCCGCAGGTGGCGCCCGGCCTCCTCCAGCCAGTCGGTGCCCTGCGCCGAGCCAGAGGGTCGACACCAGTCGCCCCAGTAGCCCGGTCAGGACCGGCACGCCGAGGGGCGCCCGACAACAGTGGCCACTTCACGGCCGTCATACGCGAGGTCGCGCGGGCGGCCCGCCCAAGACGCCGCCCGCGGGCCCGTGCGGCCCCCAGCCCTCCTTGGTGCCCCCGCGATCAGCTCGCGGATGAACTCGGCCGGCGCGGCGAACCCAGTCACGAGCCAGGTCCGCACGGTTATCCGTGAAGGGGTGGGGGAATGGTGACGCGGGCGAAGCGGATGGGGCGTTCGGTGTCGTTGAGGTAGGTGTAGGTGCGGTCGCTAGCGAAGCGGACGGCGTGGCCTTGGCATAGCTCGTGGCGGTCCCGGCCGAGCAGGAGGACGAGCCGGCCGGTGACGACGAAGATCAGTTCCTGGGCTCCGGTGGGGTCGGCGACGGCGTCGTAGCGTTCGCCGGGGCCGAGCCGCCAGTCCCACAGCTCCACCGCGGAGGAGCCTTGGCCGGTGATGGTGACGCGCCCGTGCCCGGTCTTGGACTTCCATGGGGTGACCATCTGCTTGGGGGTGACGAGTTTGAGGGCGCCGCCCTGTTCGGCGCCGATGAGGGCGGCGAAGCTGGTGCCCAGGGCGCGGGCGAGGCGCTCGACGGTGGCGAGGCTGGGGTTGCCCTCGCCCTTCTCCACGAGGGTGATCATCCTTCGGCTGATCCTCGAACGCTCGGCCAGCTCGGCCAGGGTCATGCCGCGGTCGGTTCTGCGGGCGCGAAGGTTGCGGGCCACGACCTCTCCGATAGCGGACGGATTCGCTTCACTCATGATGATGCATCATATTGCACTATTGATTGACAGATTGCCCTCTTTGGGAAATATTATGCATTCCGCGAGGCTGGAGGAGAGGGAAGCCATGACCGGCAGTACGGCGGTGCGACAGGTCCCGCCGCCCACAGCGGAGCAGCTCGACAAGGCGTTGGAGAGGATCGGCGCCGTTGTGGAGCCGAGCCCGGCCGCGGTGACACGTCCAGGCGGTCCCCGCGAGTTCGGGCGGCCGCGGTCCGGCGACCGCGTTCGCCGCGGGCAAGAGCGGGACTGCGGCGACGGCCGTCGTCCCGGTCGGCGGCGGGGCCTCGCCTCCGGTCTCGCCCCGTGGGCAGGACACTGCGGCGCCATGCGGATCGCCGGAGTGGGGTCCGCGCAGTCGCCGGGGGTGTCGAGCACGGTGCAGGCCGGGACGGTCGCGGACGTGCCGATCAGGCCGCCGGTCGCAGACGGGATCACGGGCCATATCGAGGCCGGCTGCATCACCCCCTCGCTCTTGCAGGACGCGGAGTTCACCTCGGGCACCGACGCGGAGCTCCTAGCGGCGATGCGGTGGCCGTTCACCGGGCACGGCCTGACCGTCGAAGGCGCCGGAGCCTGCCCGATCCTGGCCGGGCGCGTCCAGCCGACGGGCACGGTCGTCGCCGTCCTGGCGGGCCGGAACATCCCCCTTCCCACCTACCTGGAGGCGCAGTCATGACCCGCCCCGCCGTCCTTACCGAAGAGCAGGTCCGCGAGCTGCTGCCCTTGTCCGAAGCGCTGGACGTCACCCGGGACGCCCTCATCGCCCAAGCCCAGGGTGAGGTCACCCAGCCCGACCCCTGGCACCTGGACATCCCCGCCTCCCGCGGCGAGGTCCACGTCAAGGGCGCATGGCAGCACGGCGCCGAGTACTTCGCCGTCAAGTTCGCCACCGGCTTCTACGGCAACGGCGACAAGGGCCTGCCGGTCGCCTCCGGGCTCAGCATCATCGCTGACGCCACCACCGGGTTCCCCGTCGCGGTCGCCCTGGACAACGGCTACCTCACCGAGGCCCGCACCGCCGCCGCAGGCGCCCTGGCCACCCACGCCCTGGCCCGGTCCGACGCTCGCGTCGCCGCGGTCATCGGCCCCGGCATGCAAGGCCGCGCGCAGATGCAGGCCCTGCTGGAACTGCGCGAGGTCGAAGAACTGCGCGTCTACGGCCCAAACCACGCCAAGGCCTCCGATTTCGCCGAGCACATGCGCACCCTGCACGGCTGGAAGGTCACCGTCGCCTCCTCGGCCGAACAGGCCGTCCGCGGCGCCGGGATCATCACCACGGCGACTCCCACCCGCCAGCCGCACATCTACCGCGAGTGGCTGTCCCACGGCGCGCACATCACCGCGGTGGGAGCCGACCAGCCCGGCAAACGGGAACTCGCCCCCTCGGTCCTGGCCGCGGCCGACTTGTTGGCCGCCGACGACATCAACCAGGCCCGCCGCAACGGCGAGTTGCAGTACACCGACCCCGAAAGGCCACGCGTCGTCGCGCTCGGTGACGTTCTCGCCGGGAGAACGCCCGGCCGCGCCTCGCCCGCCGACATCACCATCGCCGACCTGACCGGCCTCGGCGTCCAGGACGCCGCCGTCGGCACCGCCATTGCCCTCAAGCTCAAGGAGCACACCTCATGACCAACAACCTCAAGGTCCACCGCGCCGGAGCCGCGCGGCCGGTCCCGGTTTGATCCGCGCAATCCCGCCGGTCTGTGACCGAAACCGCTTGCGGCAGTACGCGCCTGGGCACGCACGGCTCTTCCGGGCCGTCCGGACGGCGGCACGCCGGACTCGTCCCGGCCCCCGGCCACACGCGGGCGAGTCCGCTGAGAGGTCGCGCGCGAGCAGCGCCCGGCGTACGCCGGGAAGCCGTTGCTCGCCGTGTACCGGGAGCCGGTTCACAGTCCATTCCTAGGGGCATGACCGAGGACCGCGGCGGCGACAGGCTCTGCCCCACCGCTTCACACCAGAGTCCGTAGCGCTCAGATCATGGTGAGGACCTGGTGGGGGCGGACGTAGTAAACTTGAGGGTTGTGGTTATGGGGGCCATAGCCGGTGGTTCCGACGAGGAGAAGGTAGGTCCCGGCGGAGATGCCGGGCCAGTCGTGAAACCACGCGTCCTGCCGGGTGCCGGTGGCGTCCCAGACGATGATCGCTTTGGCGCCGGTCCTGGCGCGCTGGTAAACGCGCTCGACATAGGCGAGGTGGCCGTCTCGCCCGTCCCGGAGGCGAAGGCCCTGCACGGCCTCCTGCCGAAGGGCCCAGCGCTCCGCCTGCCGCGCCGAGTGCCCGCGCAACGCCCTCACGCCGAGCCAGAGGAGTGAGCCGATTACCCCGACCAGCAGGACGAAGCCGATGAAGGACGCTACCAAGGCGCACGCCTCCCAGCCGCGTCAGTCCGGGCCCTGCTTCGAAAGCGTTTCATCCAGCCCACGGCAGATCAGTCAAACGGTTCCCGCCCCACCCCGCAACCGAATCTCCATCTCCGTCCCATCCCGGACACAGGAGCCGGCGGTCCGGGGGTTCACAACGAGCGGGGGCCGGCCGGCCTGGACTCCAGCTGGGCGGGAGGCCGTACGTGGATCGCTACCGTGTGCGAGCGGGGACCTGGGCACGCCGAACGAGCCGGATGTGCCGAGACGTTCACCGAGTACGGCTCGGCGCGCCTGAGGCGCGGCTGGATCCGCGCCGCGATGAGGACCCAGGCGTGACTCCCGAGGCGGCCGCTGGAGACATCGCTGACCTGCGGCCGAGGGCCTGCGCGGCGGTGAGGGCGTTGTCCTGGGCGGGCAGGATCAGCAGGCCCAGGATGGCGGCCGCTGCGGTGGTCAGGCCGATCGAGGTGATCGGCCACCCGCTGCCGAGGGCGCCAAGGCCGCTGGCCGTGGCGAACCCGAAGACGGGAACCGCGATGCCGATGCCGGCGTAGACGCGGCAGATGCGGTGCAAGGTTTGCAGGGCAGCGAGCGCCTCACGGTCATCCGGGGCGCTGTGAGCGCGACGCAGCGCTTTGGGGAACATACTCGCGGCGACTGCGACTGGTCCTATGGCCGGTACCGCCGCCAGGACGTGCGGGGAGAGGAGAAGTTTCGTCATGGTCAGTGTTCCACGGCCGCTGGGACAGTACGGCGTCGGCCGGTGACCTTCGAGGCCGGAAGACGTCCGGCCTTGGACGTGCCGGTCAGGGTGTCGCCATCGACCGTGACCGCGAAGGCCGGGTTCAGGCGGAGGGGCTTGGTGATGGCCTGCCTCCAGGTGAGTCGGTCACCATCGAGGGCGATATCGCTGAGCGGGACGTTCTCTCCTGCCCCGTGGGCTGCCCCGGTCAGGACACCGTCCTGCCGGGCGAATTCGACCACGGCTTCGATCCTGCCGATCGGGGTGGAGATGGACAGGTCCCAGACGCCTTCTGCGGCCATGGTGCTGTTCTTCCTCACGAGTGCGGTGCGGTTGAAGTGCGGGGCGGCATGTGTGGTCAGAGGCCGGCGGGCACGGGGCCTTCGTGGCGCCAGACGGTGCCGCGGCGCTCATGGGCGAATAGTTCTTCGACAGCGTGGGCGATCTGGGGGCCTACCATGCGCTCCAGCAGGTACAGGCCCAGGTCGAGGCCGGAGGTGACACCGGCCCCGGTGACGAGGTCACCGTCGTCGACGACGCGGGCGCTGACCGCGTGGACGCCGGTGGCGTCGAGCATGTCCAGGCCCATGTGGTGGGTGGTGGCGTAGCGGCCCTCCAGCAGGCCGGCCATGGCCAGGACGAGCGAGCCGCCGCACACCGCGCTGAGCGTCACCTCGGGGTTGTCCCCAGCTGCCTTCAGCAGTGTGGGCAGCTCGGTCGTCAGGGCGCGGCCCAGCAGTACGGGGATGAATTCGTCCTGCTGCCATTCCCCGGCCGCCGCGTCGTGGTCGGGGACCTCGCCGGGCTCTCCCACGCGGCCCGAGGCGCCGGGGACCAGGATCAGGCCCGCGCGTGCGGGGTCCAGGGCGGCAGTGGCGCGCAGTACCAGGCCCCCGGTGCCGCTGACCACGACGTCGCCACTGCCCGCGTGGTCTGGTTCCAGGCCGACCCCGACCCGGTGGCCGCTTTCACCCGCGTCCAGCTCCACACCTTCGACCAGCCGGCCCTACCTGTCAACGGGATCGAGCACCTGGACACCCTGCCCGAGCCCGCGCGCGCCACCTTCGGCACCTTCGGCGAGAAGCTCACCGGCGAGGGCTTCACCTTCCTGCACTCCCGGATCCACAGCGTCGGCCCGTCCCGACCGCCGTCCGCGACGGCCTCGTGGTGGGCGCCATCGGCCCCACGGAGACTATGCCCGACCCGATCGGCAAGGCCCGGCCGCTGCCGCAGTTCGGTGTGCTGCCCGAGTACCGGGGCCTCGGCCTCGGCCACCTGTTGCGGCGCGCGGCCATGCATTGGGGCAGCGCCAACGGCGCCGACCACCAGTTGCTGCAGGCCACCGCCAGCGACGCCTCCGACCGGCTTTGCCAGGCCGAAGGACTGGCCGGCCTCGGCTTCGTCTGCACCATGACGGTATGACCCCGTCGTTCGTCCTGACGCCAGGATCGCGGGCGGTGCCCGCCCACCGGCAGCAACAACCCCAAGCTGTCACTCAGGGGGACGGCGACTACTCAACGCTACTTGTCCCTCTGCCGTAGCTACCCGAGCACAGGGCCTACCAGGCCCTGTACATCCAGGGCCGCGAGGCGCTGCGGCGCGAGCTGACGACGTGCCTGCGGACCGGCCGAGCGTTGCGGGTGCCCCAGGCCCGCGCTCGGGGCCGGGCAAGAAGTTCGTCACCGACCAAGTGGTGATCAGCCGGCGGCCCGCCGAGGCCGACGACCGGGCCGTGCCCGGTCGCTGGGAGGGCGATCTGGAGCGCCACGGGGCGCCGTGCAATCGAGCGGAGGTGAAAGGTCTCCGCCGCTGTGCTGTCGCGGCAGCGTAACGAAGCTGGGGGCAGGCCGATCCGGGGAACGCCGGTGAGGCCGGCCAGCAGCCCCGACAACGACGGGACGGGCCAGTACTACCGGATGGTCCGGGCCCGGCAAGCGAGACGGGAAGGTGGACGAGAGGAACCAGCGCTGTGGCGCCCCTCAAGTTTCCCGCCAGCTCGTAATCCGGTGGATATGGGCTGGATCGCGGTGCGCACCCGCCCTCTCATCACGGGGTGGGGAACTCCCGGGCCGGTTTCAGGTCGCCGGCCGGGAGGCCACGGTGAAGGTCTGCGGCGTGGTGGTGGCGATACCGCAGGGGCATGGCCGGCCGCCTCACCCGACGATCGGTTCATGGTGAACGTGGGAACCGCCCCCGGGTTCCCGCCCGTGCTCGGCCGTCCAGGCCGGGATGGAGCGGGTTGGCGTGTTGTCCGCCGACGGCCTTGGGGGCGGAGGACCCGTAGTAGTCCGAGCCGGGGAAAGCCCGTGCGCATGGCGAAGGGGTCCAGCGGATTCACGCACGCGAGACACTGCAATGGGCGGAGACGCCGGTGAATACCGGCGAGCCGTGGCCCGCCCCGTTCTGGGCGGAGCGACGGGTACGACGGATGCAGGCCAAGCTGCACCTGTGGGCGGCCAACGATCCAGGTCGCCGGTTCGATGATCTGTACAACCTCATCCATCACCCCGACTTCCTCACGGTCGCGTGGGCGAGGGTGAGCGGCAACAAGGGCGCACGCTCGCCGGGAGTGGACCGGGTCGCCCCGGCCGCCACCGGCGGCAAGACCGAGGTCACGGCGTTCCCGAACGACACGGGCGAACAGCTCAAGGCCCGTACGTTCACCCCGTTGCCGGTCCGGGAACGCATGATCCCCAAGGCCGGGTCACCGGGGAAGTTCAGGCGCCTGGGCATCGCGTCCGCGATGGACAGGCTCGTGCAGGCCGCCCTTGCGCTGGTGCTGGAACCGATCTTCGAGGCGGACCTTCAGCCGGTGTCCTACGGCTTCCGCCCCAGGGATCCGGCAAGGTCGTGAAGTGAGGGTGTGACCTGCGGGTTCGCTGGTCCGGTAGGCGGGGGTTTGCGGGTTCACGCGTGGCGGGTGGGCCGCGCGCGGTTCGATGGAAGTTCTGACGCTCACCATCGCCGCTGCGAGGGCCCACCCGCCGATGACATTCTCCTGTGTTTCTGCCGCCCGTGGCCAGTACCTGCTGGATCTGCTCGCGCAGGTGCCTGATCCCCGCCGCAGGCGCGGCCGGCGCCACACCCTCGCGAGCGTGCTCGCGGTGGGGATCGCGGCAGTGGTGGCCGGGTCGCGTTCGTTCACCGCGATCGGGCAATGGGCCGCCGACGCCGGTGACCAGGTACTGGACGCGCTGGGCGCGACCCGCGGGGCGGCGGAGGAATCGACGTTCCGGCGGGCGTTCGCCGCTCTGGATGCCGGCAGGCTGGACGCGGTCCTGGGGGCCTGGCTGTGGACCCGGGCTGTGCGGGTGAGCGGCCGGCTGGTGATCGCGGTCGACGGCAAGACCGTCCGCGGCGCCAAGCGCGAGGGCGGGAAGGCTCCGCATCTGGTCGCGGCCCTGGCGCACGGCGCCGGTGCGGTGCTCGGGCAGGTCGCGGTCGCGGCCAGGTCGAACGAGATCCCCGCCGTCCGGGACCTGCTGCGGGCCTTCACCGATCTGACCGGGGCGGTGATCACCATGGACGCCTTCCACACCCAGACCGGCACCGCCGAACTGGTCGTCGGCCGGGGCGCGGACTACGTGATGACGGTCAAGGGCAACATGCCCGGCCTGTACCGGCGGCTGAAGAAGCTGCCCTGGGCCCAGATCCCGGCGGTCTCGACGGTGACCACGGGCCATGGCCGCCGGACCCGCCGCACGATCAAAGTCGCCTCCGCCCCGGCATGGACCGGGTTCACCGGCGCAGCCCAGGTCGCGCAGCTGCGCAGGACCGTCACCCGGCGCGGGAAGAAGACGGTCGAGGTGGTCTACCTGGTCACCAGCGCCGACGGCCGGGCCTCCGACCCGGCGACCCTGGCGTCATGGGTAAGAGGTCACTGGCACATCGAAAACCGGCTCCACTGGGTCCGCGACGTCACCTACCAAGAGGACAAATCCCTGGTCAGGACCGGGAACGCGCCCCGCGTAATGACCACGCTGCGCAACCTGGCGATCAGCCTGCTCCGCCTCGACGGGCACCACAACATCGCCGCCGCCAACCGCCACCACGCCCGCGACCCACAACGCACCCTCGCACTGCTCCAGACCGCATGAACGTCCCAGGTCACACCTCATTTCAGAACTTTGCCGGGTCCCTCACCGCCCATCCTTCACCTACGGCTTCGGATGCGGTTTCATGAACGATCCGTCATGACTGCTGCTCTGGTGACCTGATTCGGCCGTTCATCATTCGGCCACATCGTGATGCGGGAGTACCTCGCAGGCAAAACGCACGTCTACCCCGGCAGCGATGAACTCCGGCAGCTGAATTGTGCGCCAGGTCCGCTCGTCTCGGTCCACCAGAGACGTCGAACAGAACGTGATCCAACGCCGGACCGCTGGGGCTGCTGCTGCTGCTGCTCCCGAGAGCGTTCGGGAAACGGTGGAAGAGATCGGCTGGCAGACCTCACTCCGCTGGTCAGCGCGTATGCAGACCGTTCACACAGCGTCAGATCCACCGTTTCTCGCGCAGCCCCCTGCTCCCCCGGTGGGGCCGCTCATCCGCGCCAGTCGCCGCTCCCGAGTTCGGAGAGGTCGATCAGTCCGTCTTCAAGGGCCCGCCTGATGAGGGCGAAGCTGTTCGGGGCTGGCTGTCCGGCGGCCTCGTACTTGTCGCGAGCCCGATCGATGTAAGTCTTCACCGTGCTCTGGGTAACGTTCATGGAGTCGGCGACCAAGCGCATGGACTTGAGGGCGAACCAGCCCTTGAGTGCTCTGAGTTCCTGATCGGCCAGTTTTACGCGGGGGAACTGGGGGTCGGAGAGCATGGCTGCACTCACCGTGGGGGTGGTGTAACGGAGTCCGGCAACCGCGTCTCGGACTGCGTGCATGAGGTGTTCCTCGGCCTCTCCCTTGGTCACATAGGCTTTGGCGCCGTACCGGATGCAGCGCCGGGCGGTGGTGAGGTTGACGTCGTGGGTGTAGATGACGACGTTGCGCTTGGTTTCGACGAGGGTGCGGAGCCCCTGCAGGGATGGGTCTGGAGTCTCCAGGTGAAGGTCGAGGATGACGACGTCGGCCTTGAGGGCCGGCCCTTTAAACGCGGTGTCGATGTCTGAGCCGGTGGCGACAACGTCGATCGGCGGGTCGCTGTTGCGGCACAAGGACGCGATCCCGCCTCGGAGGACAGGATGGTCGTCGATCACGACGGCGGTCACGTGCTTGTCAGCCATAGCACCTCGATCCAGGTCGAGTTGGTGTCGGTAAAGACCCGCTGCGTTACCTCGGGCAGGTCAGGGACGGGCACGTCCTCGGGGTTCACAACGCCGTCGACCCGGACGTGGACGGTGAGTTCGCCGTCGGACCCCAAGACAGTGATGCTCGCCGACGAAGTCGCTGTCGACAGGAGCCAGAGCGGGGCCTCAGCCAGCGCCCGGCGCACTTGCTGGGGCGGTTCGTCCCAGGAGCCGGCTGTATCCAACTGCACGATGACATGGCGGCGCTCGGCGATGTCGGCGCCCTGGCGCAGTCCGTGAAGGAGGGGGTCGGCGACGAGGTCTGTCTCGGCGAACTGCCGCCGCATCCTGGCGGCCTGGAACTCGCATTCCCGCCGGACCTCCGGATCGTCGGTGGCGAGGGTGCCATCGGCAAGCTGGCGCAGCAGGGGTTCGACGCCCTTCTGGATGTCGGCGGAGCGGTCTTGGCGCGATGCGTGGCGCCTGCTGATGAGTTCCTCTTCGGTCCGGATCGCGGCGGCCTCCAGACTGGCCGCGTGGGCGCGTTCGGCGACGTCGCGCAGGACGGCGGTGGCGATGCCCGCCGCCAAGGGGAAGCCGATCGTGCCGACCGAGACCGCCAGCAGCCGCAGCAGGGACTGCGGGTCGGATGGGCCGAGCACCAGTACCCGCAGGATCGTCACACAGGCGTGGGCGCCAAGGAAGGCGACGATCAGCTCGAGGCGTTGCCCGGTCAGCAGGACCAGCAACACCCAGTCCGTCGTCCCGAACCCCCAGTTCGCGGTCGACACGACGTGTTCAGATGCGAGCGACCAGGTCGATAGGGTCGAAGCACCGAGCGCGACGGCGATGCCGGGGATCCACCAGCGGCCCCAGGGCCTGCCCCGGGCGAGCAGTACCAGTTCAAGGAGCAGCAGCGCCGCGAGCGTGCCGAACGCGATGGCCTGCGGCCAGAGCGGATGGTAGACGCCCAGTTTGCGTGGAAGGCTCGCGGTCAGCATGACCGATGCGCAGATGGCTGTGACCGCGATCCGGAGTCCTCTCAACAGCCGGTGGGCGGCGTAGGCGGCATCGGGGGTTTCATGCATCGGGCCACACCAGCCGCACCGCGGTTCCCTGACCGGGGGCCGATTCGACCTCGGCGGATCCGCCCGCTGCGGCGATCCTGTCGAGGATGGATCCGCGGATACCGCGCCTGGTCGAGGAGACCGCTGCCGGGTCGAATCCGCAGCCTCGGTCGCGGATCTCGACCCCGACACGCTCTGGCGAGCCGGTCACCTTGATCAGCGCGATGTCAGTCCCGGCGTGCCGCCGGACGTTCGCGAGGGCCTCGGCGGCGGCACCGGCCAGCGCCCGGCCTGCTCCGGCGGCGATCTTCAGCTGGCCCGGCCCGAGGTAGACCACGTCGATCCCCTCGATCTCGCCGAGGCTCCGCAGTTCACCGGCCAGGTCGATCTGGACATCGGGTGGGGTGCCGGACCGGATAGCGCTGAGCATCTCCAGATCGCGCGTGGCCCGGCGGCGCAGCTGGCCGGGGTCGTCGACCCGGCCAAGCCCGACCATCAGCAACGTGGCGGCCGCAGTGTCGTGTAGAGCCATGTTGATGGCGAGCTGGTCGGCGCGGATGCCGTCGGCCACAGCCCGCTCGCGACGGGCCCGGGCCGTGTCGGCGAAGACAGCGTCCACCTTGCGTCCCGCGCCGACCACCAGGGTCCACAGCAGCCGCGCGAGCATGACCGACAGGAACGTCCACACGGCGGTGATGACATCGTCGAGGCCCAGCGGCCCCGGCTGGGCCGCCACGGTGGCGGCCGAGCCGACGAAACACACCACAGCGCCCAGACCGACCCCAAGAGGCCAGGGAGTCGAATACTGGTACCCAACCGCCCCAAAAGTTGTAAAAGGTCTCAACCAGGAACTCCTCATGACCAACCATCCTTTCGATACGATCAACGGTGTTGTAATCATGAGGACGCACAGAACGGCCGCGTCGACGATTGACGGGCCGATCACTTTGCCGTCCAGGACCTGGCAAATGTAGGCACGACTCCATGCAGCGAGGAGACCGAGCTCGACGAGCACAGTGATCAGCATCCGCGGGTCGTCGGCGGCGCCGACCGCCGCCACAGCCACCGGGATCAGGGTGCACACCCGCATGCCGGCCACATAACAGCGCCCTCCCACCGAGACCAGGTGCTCCGCGTCGCCCTCACTGAACAGTCCAGCGCTCATCCAGACCCCCGTCGTTAAGCCGCTAGAGCAGGAGCATAGGGCCAAGATTCATCATGGATTGCCCCCTAAAAGGAGGACATCTCCAGCGGGGTTCTTCCTCCATAATTCCGATCAAGGTGATCTCGTGGTGGAGATCCGGATCGGGAGAAGATCATGGGAATCACGGTGCGCGTCCCCATTGCCTTGGGGACGATCGTGGGCCTGACCTTGGTGCTGAGCGCCACGCCGGGCCACGCTTACACCACCACCGAGCGGCAGGTGCAGAAGAACTACGCGATCGAGACGGTCGGGCTCAGCTACACCGACTTCATCAAGCGCAAGGCCGACTTCCAGCAGGCCGGCTGCCGCAAGGAGAACTACGTCTACAAGGGCTACCACACGCCCGGCTGCACCAAGCCCCAGCCGTACGATGCTTTCGACTGGACCGACGACGGCTGCAGCGGCCGGGACCAGATCGGCGGTCCGTCCAACGTCTACCGGAACCTGTTCAACCAGCCTTGCCAGCTGCACGACTTCGGCTACCGCAACTTCGGCAACGGCCTCCAGTTGGACCGCACCGAGACCCGCCGGGCCTGGATCGACAGCCGGTTCCTCACCGAGATGCGGCGGGTGTGCGACACCTCCTTCGCCAACAACCGGTACAAGCGCACGCTCTGCCGCATAGAGGCCGACGGCGTCTACGCCGTCGTGCGCAACGGCTCGAACTGGAACACCCCCGGCGGCCCGACCGCCTCGATCGCCCCGGACCCCGCTCCAGCCCCAGCGCCCAGATCGGCGCAGCCGGTGTACGCCGTGGTGAACACCAGCGAGACCCCGCCGGACGGCGTGTGGTTCCGCAACAGCCCGCACACCGCTGACACCTCACGCATCACCGGGCTCGGCGTCTACATGAACGAACGCGTGCGGGCACGCTGCTACGCGATGGGCGACGCGGTCGGTCCCCATGGCAACCGGGTCTGGTATCTGGCCGACAACATCTCCCGGCCCACCGCGGCAGGGCGCTCCGACTCCGGCTGGCTCAACACCCACTACGTCGACGACGCGATGACGGCCGACCATCCCGCGCCGGGCATCCCCGCCTGCTGACCGCCCGGACGGCCTTGCAAGACCGTCTTCGGGCTGTCGATGAGTTCAAGGGCCTGGACCGGGCGCGGGCGTCCGCGAACAATCCGCACGCAGCCGGGGGCCCGGAGCGCTCAGCTCCGGGCCCCCGGTCGTTTGGGCCATCCGAGTGAGAGGCGGATGGGTCCCACGCGTTTCCCCTGGTCGTCCCGGTGTCGAATCCCATTCCGAGCTAGGAGCGCTGGACGTGGACATCGTCCTGAACACCGAGCGCATGCGCGCCAAGATCCTCACCGGGGCCCCCGCTACCGCCTCGACCGTGACGATCGGGCTGGTCAGCCATACCGCCCACCTGACCGTGACGCAGACCGCGCCCATGATCGCGGTGACCATCTCCGGGGCGATCGCGACGTACTTCCTCGGCACCCGCGCCACCACCACGGCCACGACGGCGACCACCGAGGGGACCTGTGCGGCCAACACCTCTGATGCGACCGGCGTGTCTGAGGACATGGCGGACGCCGGTCGCCGCATCGAAAACCTGGAGGCCGAGGTCAAGCGGCTGCGGCGCAAGGTGGCCCGGGCGGACGCGTCCGCCCGGCGCGGCCGATGAGCAGGTGGGGGCCGCTGCGCGGGGAGCGTGAGGCGTCGCGGGAGTTGGCTCGGGCGCTGCGTGCCGTTGTCGATCAGTACGGTCTATACGCTCCGGGTCCTGGAGCAGCGGATGCCGTACGGGCGCTCGGCGATCGCCGAGCGCCTGTCCTGCGCCCATCACCCAGAGTGGATGTTCATCGAGTCGATGGCGGCTGCATGCACCGGAGGAGACAGGGCTGCTTGGCAGATCCTGACGCAGGACATGAGGGCCCTGTGGGTTGTCGCTGACCCCTCCAGGGCGGTCGATCGGGAACCAGAGCAGCCCGCAGAAGCGCCCCGCCGGGTCGAGACGCTCGCTGACCTGGCAGACAACTACAAGCCGGACCCGTCGACCGCCGCCTCGCTGAAGGAACTCGAGCAGCAGATGCGCCAGTTCTGGAGGTGGACAGGGCAGCCGTCCAGCCGCGAGGTCGCAAAGCAGTCGGGGGCCGTGTTCTCCCACGCCACCGTCGCCAAGATCCTCTACGACCGCCCCGGTAAACCGCCCCTCCGTCTGGCGTACGTCCAGGGATTCATCCGCGGCTGCGGCACCTCCCCCGACGAAGTACGGACATGGATCGCCGCCTGGCGCAGGATCCACCTCGCACAGCCCTCGACACCGGACCACAGAGCCGACCAGGAGACCGGGGCCGCCGCACGCAGCCCAGCCGGCGACCACCGCTGAGTTGATCGTTCCTGGCGCCGGCCCCGACCGGGACTCAGGCCGGGCGCTTCTGAGAAACACTCGATTCTGAGAACGAACCAGCGGCCGACCCCGAGACCCCCGAGTCCGGCCCCCAGTGACCCGATTCCTTCTCAGAATGAAGCATCCCGGTTTCGACGGAGGGTGTGATTTGCCCCGCCTTCCGGTCGATTTCCGGAGTTGTCTGCACAGATGTTCGAAGTCCTGTGCATCACGGCTATGTGGCGCGGTTCTGTGCTGGCTGCTGCGGAGTGTTTCGGGGTGGCCGGGTCTGGCCTGTCGGGCCGGGTTATCACCGGGTTGGCAGACGTGATGATTTGGCAGGATGGGGTTTCTTGTCAGGCCAGGCTGTATGCGGGGGTGGGTGGATGTCGTCGTTGATCGGGTTGGCGGAGGCGATTGAGCAGCTGCGGTTCGAGCTGGGGGTGGCTCAGGACGCGGGGGCGGATCAGCAGTTGCGGTTCAAGGTGACCGAGGTGGAGATGGAGCTGCTGGTCGAGCTGCGGAAGGAGGGCGGGGCCAAGGCCTCGTTCGGGGTGGTGTCGGTCGGTGCTGAAGGCAAGATCAGCAAAGGTAATGCGCATCGGCTGAAGCTGAAGCTGGAGGTCAAGGACGAGGCGCTGGGTGGGAGCACCGCCGAGGTCGGTGACGATGACGAGGGGTCGTTCGACGACTGATGTCTGAGCAGGTGCGGCAGGGAGCCGACGTGCGGCGGCTGGCCGATGTGCGGGCCGGTGCCGGACAGCGTGTGAAGTGCAGCGGGACGGGCTATCTGGTCGGGCCCAGCTTGGTGTTGACCTGTCGGCATGTGCTGGTGAACGCGTGCGCCGAGCATGCTGAACGGTCCGGTACCTCGCAGGGGTGCGGGCGGTGCCGGCTGTGGCCGCAACTGCAGGTGCGCATCGGGCGGCCCGCCGACGGCTCCGGCGGGGATGCCGCGGAGCCGGTGCCGGTGGAGGCGTCGCTGCTGTGGCAGCATCCGTCACAGGATGTGGCGTTGCTGCGTCTGGCCTCCCCGGTGCCCAGGGCCGAGGGGTGGTTGCCGGTGCGGTGGGGCCGGTTGGTGACCGGCGCGACGCAGCGCTACAGCGGCTTGGGTTTTCCGCGGCTGGCCCGTTATGCCGACAGGACCCGGTTCATCGAGCCGCTGGCGGGTGAGGTCAACCAGCTGTCGTGTGACTATGACGGGTTCGCGCTGAATCAGGCTCACGGTCCGCGTGATGATCTGCAGGCGTCCTCGCCATGGGTGGGGGTGTCGGGCACGGCGGTGTTCGTCGAGTCGTGGCTGGTGGGCGTCGTCACGGTGGACGATCGGCGCTCCCAGGGCCGATTGCGTGCCGTCCCTGTCACGCGTTGTCTGCAGGACGCGCAGTTCGTCAGGCTGGTGGGAGACGATATCGGGTTCGTGCCGGTGCCCGAGCCGGTGGAGCTGGCTGAGGTGCTGCAGGCACGGCCGGTGGTGGCGCGGGCGGCGACTCCGGGTTCGCTGCTGGCCGCGGCTGCCGAGACGGTGCCCTTCCAGGGCCGCACCGACCAGTTGCGGGAGTTGGTGGCCTGGCGCGATGGCGGCCCGGCGGCCGCCGGTGGGGCGGCGGCTGGCGGGGCGGCGGGGGTGTCGGTGCGTCTGGTGACCGGTGAGGGCGGGCAGGGCAAGACCCGGCTGGCCCGTCGTTTCGCCGCCGACAGCCGCGATGCCGGCTGGGTGACGGGGTTCACGGTCACGGCGTCACGGGCAACGGGTGACGCCCAGCAGCAGGCGGGCGCCGAGCAGCTGGCCGCCAGGCTGCGGGCGTGTATCGAGCCGGTGCTGGTGGTGTGCGACTACGCCGAGGCCTCTCCGCTGTTTGCCGAGACATTACTGGCCGAGCTGCTGGATCGGCCGCCGGCCCAGCCGGTGCGGGTGCTGCTGGTGGCCCGGGCCAGCGGAGCATGGTGGCAGGACCTGCAGGGGCTGCTCGGCGACCAGGCCGCACAGCTCATGCCGCTGCCGCCACTAGGAGACGACCCCGGGGTGCGGCGGGAGGGCTACCTGGCGGCGGTCCGGGGACTGGCCGCGGGCCTGCAGCGATTGCCCGAACCTGCGGTCGCTGATGTCGCAGCCGGGCAGTGGCCGGTTCTGGCCCGGCAGCTGGCGCAGACCCCACCGGATCTGTCGCTGGAGTTCGGGAATGCACTAACCTTGCAGATGACCGCACTGCTGGATTTGCTCCAGGTGGCTGCCGGCCAGGTTCCCTCCTCGCACCGCGACACCGGCAGACGGCCCGAACAGCAACTGGCCCAGCACGAGCGTGACTATCACCGCCGGGTCGCGGCCGGCCAAGGGCTGCTGGAGCGTGATGTGCTGTCGCCGGTGGTGGCCCGCAACACCCGTGAACGGCACGCGATGGCGCTGCTGGACCGGGCCCTGGCCGGCTTGGTCATGCTGGGTCCCTGCAACGTCGGCCTGGCCACCGATATCGGTACCCTGGCTCACGCGGATCGGGCCGGCGACGTGGTGGAGTGGCTGGCCGCTCTCTACCCGCCCCCTCCGCAGGAGACCAGGGCAGACCAGGCGCTCGTGATCGGCGAGATTCAGCCCGACCGGCTGGCGGAGATCCTGCTGGGAGCCATCCTTTCAACCTGCAACGACACCCGCACCGGCAACGTATCGTCATCCATGGCGGGCACGGAGCCGCTGCTTGGCCAGATCGCGGCGCTGGTGCACGATCTGAGCGCGGCCCAGCAAGCGTTGTTCGCGCTCGTGCGCACCGCCGCTCATCCCGAGTTCCGCGACCTGATCGGTGAACAGACCACCGACTTGATCGTGACCCATCCCGATCCGTTCGCCGCCGCTGCTCCGTTCCTGGCCGCCATTCCCGCTCACCGCGGCCTCCTGCTGGCCGGCCTGCAACGGCTGGGCGATCGCGATCCGGACGCCTTGACCACCCAAGCGTGGCGCGCCAGCGCTCTGCTCCCGGAGACCTCGGTCAGCCTGGCCCACCTCAGCGCGGCCATCACCGCTATCCTCACCGATCTCTTCCGCGCCCTCGTCGCCCTCAACCATGACGCCTACCTGGCGGACCTGGCGATGTCGTTGAACAACCAT
>NZ_BCQQ01000129.1 GCF_001552155.1 Actinomadura formosensis NBRC 14204
GGGGTTTCGGGGGCCGGGGTGGGTCGTGGCGGGGGGTTTTCCGAGTTCGGTCGGTGTGGGGGTGTGTCGTGGGGTCGGGTGGCCTGGTCGGGTGTGGGTGGCGGTGTGCGCCGGGTGGGGTGCCGGGATGTGATCGCCGCGGGAGTGTGATCTATGACTCGGCGGGATGGCCGGGCGTGGCGTCGGCGCCGGGGGCGGGGTGGTCGCCGGGGGCGGGGTGGGCGGCTTTGGCGGGGCGGCGGCGCCGGGTGGGCGGGGTGACGCCGTCGGCGAGGCGGCGGGCGGTGACGAGGAAGCCGGTGTGGCCGACCATGCGGTGGTCGGGGCGGACGGCGAGGCCGTCGACGTGCCAGGAGCGGAGCATGGTCTCGAAGGCGTAGGGCTCGGCGAAGTTTCCGTGGGCGCGGAGGTCTTCGACGATGCGGGACATCTGGGTGGTGGTGGCGATGTAGGCGCAGACGAGGCCGCCGGGGATGAGGGCTTTGGCGACGGCGTCGAGGGTTTCCCAGGGGGCGAGCATGTCGAGGACGACGCGGTCGATGTCGGTTTCGGTGAGGGCGTCTTCGAGGGAGCCGACGGTGATGCGCCAGGCGGGGTGGGGGCCGCCGAAGAATTTCTCGACGTTGCCGCGGGCGATGTCGGCGAAGTCGGGGCGGCGTTCGTAGGAGGAGACGAGGCCGTGTTCGCCGACGGCGCGCAGGAGGAAGCAGGTGAGGGCGCCGGAGCCGGCGCCGGCCTCGATGACGCGGGCGCCGGGGAAGATGTCGGCCATGGCGATGATCTGGGCGGCGTCCTTGGGGTAGACGACGGCGGCGCCGCGGGGCATGCGGAGGGTGAAGTCGGCGAGGAGGGGGCGGAAGGCGAGGTATTCGGTGCCGCCGGTGGAGCGGAAGACGGTGCCTTCGGGGCTGCCGATGATGTCGTCGTGGGGGACGGAGCCTTTGTGGGAGTGGTAGAGCTTGCCGGGCTGGAGGGTGATGGTGTTGATGCGGCCTTTGGGGTCGGTGAGCTGAACCTGGTCGCCGGGGCGGAAGGGGCCGTGGGGGATGCGGCCGGGGGCGTGGACGGGCGGGTTCGGCTGGGGTTCGCTCATGGGTGTCAAGGCTATCGGCGGGCGTGGGCGGGTCGGTCCGCCGCGGCTCGCCGGCGGGGGCGGGTTCAGATGCCGGTGAAGGTGCCGTCGACGTCGGCGGTGGCGAGGACGCCGTAGACGTGGCCGTCGGGTTCGACGAGGAGGTATTCGGAGGCGGGGGCGCGGCGGAGGGCGTCGAGGAGGTCTTCGCCGGTGAGGTCGGCGGGGAGGGTGAGGTCGTCGTGAATGCCGCGGGACAGTTCGCCGGCGGTGATCCAGGGGCGGCGGTGTTCGGGGGTGGCGGTGACGGCTTTTTCGTTGACGAGGCCGAGGGGGCGGCCGTCGTGGTCGGCGATGACGATGGCGCCGGCGTGGTCGTGGTGGGCGCGGCGGATGGCTTCGGCGAGGGGGGTGCCGGGGGTGACGAGGGTGGCGCGGCGGGCGAGGCGGCGGGCGGACAGCAGGGGGATGCGGTCGCGGACGCGTTCGGCGCGGATGGCTTGGGTGGCGCCGACCCAGATGAAGGAGGCGATGAGGGCGGACCAGAGGAGGGCGAGCCAGCCGATGCCGCCGCCGGTGGCGGTGTAGGTGGCGAGGTAGGCGCCGGCGACGAGGCAGGCGATGGCGACGCCGCGGCCGACCCAGCCGGCGATGATGGCGCCGCTGCGGCTGTGTCCGGTGGCTTTCCATACGGCGGCGCGGACGAGGCGGCCGCCGTCGAGGGGGAGGCCGGGCAGGAGGTTGAAGAGGCCGACGAGGAGGTTGGCGAAGGTGAGGGCTTCGATGAGGAGGACGGCGACGTCGGGGAGGGGGAGGGTGGCGTGGGCGAGGAGGCCGAGGCCGGCGAGGACGAGGTTGGTGAGGGGGCCGGCGAAGGCGATGAGGAATTCGCGGCCGGGGGTGGGGGCTTCGCGTTCGATGGCGGTTTCGCCGCCGAGGACGTGGAGGGTGACGGAGCGGACGGGGAGGCCGAAGATGCGCGCGGTGACGGCGTGGCTGAGTTCGTGGACGAAGACGGAGCCGTAGAGGAGGACGGCGTAGGTGAAGGCGACGAGGTAGCTGAGGGGGCGGTTGACGACGTCGTGGACTTGGCCTTCGAACATGACGGTGACGAGGACGGCGACCAGGAACCAGCTGGGTGAGACGTAGACGGGGACGCCGAGGATGCGGCCTATGCGGAGGCCGGGTCGGGGGGTGCGGCCGTCGTCGGGGCCGGGGCCTGCGGCCGGTGTCCTGCCCTGGGTCGGGGGCGCGCTGTGTGTCACGTCATCGATGCTACGGCCCCGGCGGGGCGGTTGCGCTGCGGGTGGCGGCCCGGGCGGCGGGGCGGGGGCGGGATTTTCGTCGGGGCCGTCGCCTAGTCTGCTGTGTCATGACGACGACCGAGGCGGGTAGTGGGGTGTCCGTTCCGTCCGCGGGGGGCGGTGGGGAGGAGCCGGTGGTGGTCGGGTCGTTGTCGCCGTCGCGGGCGGGCGATTTCATGACGTGTCCGCTGCTGTATCGGTTCCGGGTGATCGATCGGATTCCGGAGCGGCCGAGCGCGGCGGCGGTGCGGGGGACGCTGGTGCACGCGGTGCTGGAGCGGTTGTTCGATCTGCCGGCGGGTGCGCGGACGCCGGCGGCGGCGCTGGAGATGCTGGGGCCGGAGTGGGAGCGGCTGCTGGAGGCGGAGCCGGGGCTGGCGGAGCTGTTCGAGGAGGGGGACGCCGGGGAGGCGGAGCGGGCGGAGTGGCTGGCGCAGGCGCGGCGGATGGTGGAGCGGTATTTCACGCTGGAGGACCCGCGGCGGCTGGAGCCGGCGGAGCGTGAGCTGTTCGTGGAGGCGGTGCTGGAGTCGGGGTTGAAGCTGCGCGGGTACATCGACCGGGTGGACGTGGCGCCGAGCGGTGACGTCCGGATCGTGGACTACAAGACGGGGACGGCGCCGCGGGCCGATTTCGAGGCGCGGGCGCTGTTCCAGATGAAGTTCTATGCGCTGGTGCTGTGGCGGCTGCGGGGGCGGGTGCCGCGGCTGTTGCAGCTGATGTATCTGGGTAACGGCGAGATCTTGCGGTATGAGCCGGACGAGGCGGATCTGCGGGCGACGCAGCGGAAGGTGGAGGCGCTGTGGCAGGCGATCCGGCGCGCGATGGACACCGGTGAGTGGCGGGCGCGGGCGGGGCGGCTGTGCGACTGGTGCGATCACAAGGAGCGGTGCCCGGAGTTCGGGGGCACTCCCCCGCCGCTGCCGGTGGGGCCGGTGCATCGTCCGTCGCCGGCGGATCTGGAGGGTTCGGCGGATCCGGCCGGCGCGGGCCCGGGGCGCGGGGCGGGTCTGGGCGGCGGTGCGCGGGAGCACGACGATCTGTAGCACGGCGATCTGGGGCTCGGCGATCTGTAGCAGGGCGGGGTCATCCTTGGGGAGGACGGCGGATCGGCGTCCAGGAGGGGTCGGGACCTGCCGCGACCTCCTAGGGTGAGTGTCGTGTCACCCCGCATCCGTGGTCTTCACGCCGCCCGTGCCTGGCTGCAGGCGCGGCCGCGGGCGGCCGACGCGCTGCTCGCGGTCGGGCTTCTGCTGGTGGGGTTGCCGCAGCTGTTCCTGCAGGAGTTCCCCAAGGGCGGCGGGTACGAGGAGTTCCGGACGCCGGACGCCTGGAACGCGCTGCTGGTGGTGGCGGTGACGCTGGCGCTGGCGTGGCGGCGACGTCACCCGCTGCCGGTGCTGCTGTTCATCATCGGCGGTGAGATGGTGATGGCGGCGGCGCAGTATCCGCCGGCGGTGCCGGACGTGGTGGCGTTCCTGCTCGCGGTCTACAGCGTGGCGGCGCATCGGGGGCTGGCGCAGAGCGCGCTCGGCGGGCTGGTCGGGTTCGTGTACTTCCTGGTGTATCTGCTGATGCTGCCGGTCTCGTCGGACCCGGTGGTGGTGATCACCGATTCGGCGCTGGTGATCGGGGTGTGGATGCTGGGCCGGAACCTGCGGCTGCGGCGTGCGTACTTCGCCGAGCTGGAGGATCGGGCGGCACGGCTGGAGCGGGCGCGGGGGACCGACGCGCGGGCGGCGCGGATCGAGGAGCGGTCGCGGATCGCGCGGGAGCTGCACGATGTGGTGGCGCACCATGTGAGCGTGATGACGGTGCAGGCGGGGGCGGCGCGGCGGATCATCGACCGGGATCCGGGCAGCGCGCGGGAGGCGATGTCGACGATCGAGGAGGTCGGGCGGACGGCGCTGAGCGAGATGCGGCGGATCGTGGGGGTGCTGCGGACGGACCGGGACGCCGAGCAGGCGGGTGGGGAGCTGGCGCCGCAGCCGGGGCTGGGTGATCTCGGGGGGCTGCTCGATCATGTGCGGGAGACGGGGCTGTCGGTGCAGCTGTGGATCGAGGGTGAGGCGCGGTCGCCGTCGCCGGGGGTGGATGTGGCGGCGTTCCGGCTGATCCAGGAGGCGCTGACGAACACGTTGAAGCATGCGGGCCCGCAGGCGCGGGCGTGGGTGCGGCTGTACTACGGCGATGACGACCTGACGGTGGAGATCGAGGACGATGGGCACGGTACGGCGACGTTCGTGGCCGAGGACGGGGATAAGCCGGGGCATGGGCTGGTCGGCATGTACGAGCGGGTGGCGCTGTACGGTGGCGAGTTGAAGATCGGGCCGCGGGTCGGCGGCGGGTTCGGTGTGCGGGCTCGTTTCCCGCTGGAGGCGTGAGTCCCGGGCTTGGGCCGGGGCCGTGGCAGGCAGGAGCGTCGTGAGGCGAGGAGCGGGGACGATGGGGCGATCGGTACGGCAGTGGGCCGGGGTGGCGCGATGACGGCGGTTCGGGTGCTGCTGGTGGACGATCAGCCGCTGCTGCGGACGGGGTTCCGGCTGATTCTGGAGGCGGAGGCCGACATCGCGGTGGTCGGCGAGGCCGGGGACGGCGCGGCGGCGGTGGAGATGACGCGGTCGCTGCTGCCGGACGTGGTGCTGATGGACATCCGGATGCCGGGGGTGGACGGGATCGAGGCGACCCGGCGGATCATCCGGGAGGGGGCGGCCTCGCACGATCCGAAGGTGCTGATCCTGACGACGTTCGATCTGGACGAGTACGTCATCGAGGCGGTGCGGGCGGGGGCGAGCGGGTTCCTGCTGAAGGACTCGCCGCCGGAGGATCTGGTGCAGGCGATCCGGATCGTGGCGGAGGGCGACGCGATCGTGGCGCCGTCGGTGACGCGGCGGCTGCTGGACAAGTTCGCGACGCGGCTGCCGGCGGTGCGGGACCAGGCGCCGCCGCCGGGGCTGGACACGCTGACCGCGCGGGAGCGCGAGGTGCTGGCGCATGTGGCGCGGGGGCAGTCGAACGCGGAGATCGCGGCGGAGCTGGTGGTGAGCGAGACCACGGTGAAGACGCATGTGGGGAACGTGCTGGCGAAGCTGGGGCTGCGGGACCGGGTGCAGGCGGTCGTGTACGCCTACGAGACGGGTTTGAGCAGGCCGGGGCAGGGCTGAGGGCCCGGGGGGCCCGGCTGGTTTCAGGGTCGGCCCCTGAGCCGCCCCTGGCATTGGGGGGTGGGGGGACTACTCCCTTAGGACGACGGGCGGGGTGGGTCTCCTGCCGTGGGTGGACCTGCGATTCCGTTCGCGGGGTCCATGAAACGGCTTGCGGTGGCTTCTAGTGTTCTGGGTGCCGGATCGCCGGGGGGAATCGCGCGGTCCGAACGCATCCGATCACTCACACACGGGAGTTTCACGTGACGAACACCGCCCCATCGACCGCCGGCGCGCCGAACGCGCCCGGGGCGGGCGACTTCGCCGCACGGACCCAGCAGATCGCGAAGGTGTACGGGCGCGGCGACGCCCAGGTCGTCGCGCTCGACAGGGTCACCGTCGGTATCCCCCGCGGCCGGTTCACCGCGATCATGGGCCCGTCGGGGTCCGGGAAGTCCACGCTGATGCACTGCATGGCGGGCCTGGACTCGGTGGACTCCGGGCAGGTCTTCATCGGCGACACCGAGCTGACGGCGCTGAAGGACAAGCAGCTGACGCGGCTGCGCCGCGACAAGATCGGGTTCATCTTCCAGGCGTTCAACCTGGTGCCGACGCTGACGGCGCTGGAGAACATCACGCTGCCGATGGACATCGCGGGCCGCAGGCCCGACCGGGAGTGGCTGGACCAGGTCATCGACACGGTCGGGCTGCGGCCGCGGCTGAAGCACCGTCCGGCGGAGCTGTCGGGCGGGCAGCAGCAGCGGGTGGCGTGCGCCCGCGCGCTGGCGTCCCGTCCGGAGATCATCTTCGCGGACGAGCCGACGGGGAACCTGGACTCGCGGTCGGGTGCGGAGGTGCTGGGGTTCCTGCGGGACTCGGTGCGGCGGATGGGCCAGACGATCGTGATGGTGACGCATGACCCGTCGGCGGCGGCGTACGCCGACCAGGTGCTGTTCCTGTCGGACGGGCAGATCGTCGACACGATGACCGAGCCGACGGCCGAGCGGGTGCTGGAGCGCATGAAGGGCTTCGACGGCCCCGGCGCCCGGCCCGCCGCGGACGCGGAGGTCTCGGCGCGATGATGGCCAAGGTCACGCTCCGCAATCTCGCGGCGCACAAGATCAGGCTGGTGCTGACGGCCGTCGCGGTGATCCTCGGCGTGGCGTTCGTGGCGGGCACGCTGATCTTCACCGACAGCATGAACAAGCAGTTCGACGAGCTGTTCAGCCGGGTCGGCACGAACGTGGCCGTGGACGTGCGGGCCAAGAAGGTCGTGGACGGCGGCCACGACGACGGCATGGCGGCGCAGCCGGTGCCGGCGTCGGTGCTGGAGACCCTGCGGGGCGTCGAGGGCGTGAAGGACCCGAAGGGCAATGTGAACGGGTACGCGGCGGTCGTCGGCAAGGACGGCAAGGTCGTCGGGACGCCGCAGAACGGGCCGCCGCAGATCGGGGTGAACTGGGCGTCGGGCGGAACGTACGACCTGGCGTCGGGCCGGGCGCCGCAGGGGCCGGGTGAGATCGTCATCGACGCGACGACCGCGGAGAAGGGCGGCCTGTCGGTCGGTGACGTGACACAGGTCCTCACCGCGGGCCCGCCCGCGCGCATGAAGGTCGTCGGGCTGGTGGACACCGGCAACCTGATGGGCGCGACCCTCACCGGGTTCGACACGCCGACGGCGCAGAAGCTGATGCTGAAGCCCGGCTACTTCACCGACGTCGAGATGGGCTCCGCGGGTCCGTCGCAGGCGGAGCTGCGGGACCGGGTCGCGAAGGTGCTCCCCCAGAACCTGGAGGCCGTCACCGGGGAGAAGCTGCGGGAGGAGTCCAAGAGCGACATCGCGCAGATGATGAACTTCTTCCGGACGTTCCTGCTGGTCTTCGCGCTGATCTCGATCTTCGTCGGGGCGTTCATCATCTTCAACACGTTCTCGATGCTGGTCGCGCAGCGGACCCGTGAGCTGGCGCTGCTGCGCGCGATCGGCGCGGCCCGCGGGCAGGTGACGCGGGCGGTGATCGGCGAGGCCGTCGCGGTCGGCGTGGTCGGGTCCACGCTCGGGCTGCTGGCCGGGGTGGGGCTGGCGTCGCTGCTGCAGACGCAGATGGGCGACGCCGGGCAGGGCGGCCTGACGTTCACCGCGACACCGGTGATCTGGTCGTACACGGTGGGGATCGTGGTGACGGTGGTGTCGGCGTACTTCCCGGCGCGGCGCGCCGCGAAGGTCCCGCCGGTGGCCGCGATGCGCGACGATGTGGCGCTGCCGCAGCGGTCGCTGCGGATCCGGGTCGCGCTCGGGTCGCTGCTCACCCTCGTCGGCGCGGGCCTGATCGCGGCCGGGCTGGCCGGCTCCGGCGGCAACCCGGCGGTCCCCGTCGGCGCGGGCGCGTTCGCGGTGTTCATCGGTGTCACGATGCTCGCCCCGGTGATCAGCGTCCCGGTCGTGAGGGTGCTCGGCGCGCCGTTCGCGCGGCTGCTGGGCACGCCCGGGCGGCTGGCGCGGCAGAACGCGCTGCGCAACCCGCGCCGCACCGCCGCGACGGCCGCCGCGCTGATGATCGGCCTGGCGCTGATCACTACGGTGAACGTGCTGGGCGCGACGATGCGGGCGTCGGTGGACGCGCAGGTGGACACCCAGTTCGGCGCGGACTATCTCGTCCTGCCGACGGGTGCCGGGTCGATCGGGCAGGAGGTCCCCGGCAGGATCAAGGCGGTGCCGGGGGTGCAGAACGCGTCGCCGACCTACCGCGCCGAGGCGAACGTCGCCGGGAAGCGGGCGTCGCTGATGTCGGGCGACATCGCCGAGATCGTCAAGGCGGCCCGGCTGAAGATGGTCGCGGGCGGCACCGGCCTCGGCGCCACCGGGATCATGGTGGACGAGAAGGCCGCGAAGGACCACGGCTGGGCGGTCGGGGCGCCGGTGCCGGTGCAGTTCACCGACGGCCGCACCGAGCAGTTGCGGCTCACCGGGATCTACGCCAAGAGCGACCTGATCGGCGGGCACGTCATCGCACCCGAGGTGTACCGGGCGCACACGGTGAAGCCGTTCATCGACGGCGTCATCGTCGACACCGCGGCCACCGGCGCGAAGACCAGGACGGCGATCGAGGGCGCGTTGCGGGACTACCCGGCGCTGAAGGTGTCCGACCAGTCGGCGCTGAAGGACGAGATCGGCAAGCAGGTCGACGGGTTCGTGAGGTTCCTGACGATCCTGCTGGCGATGTCGGTCATCATCGCCGCGGTCGGGGTCGTGAACACGCTCGCGCTGTCGGTGATCGAACGGACCCGTGAGATCGGGCTGCTGCGGGCGATCGGGATCAGCCGCCGGCAGCTGCGCCGCATGATCCGCGTCGAGTCCATCGTGATCGCGGTGTTCGGCGCGGTGCTCGGCATGGGCATCGGGGTCGCGTTCGGCGCGGCGATGCAGAACGCGCTGGCGGACAAGGGCCTCGGGGTCCTCGCCGTCCCGTACGGGACGCTGGTGGTCTACCTGGTGGTGGCGGCGGTGATCGGTGTGCTGGCGGCGCTGTGGCCGGCGTGGCGGGCGGGACGCATGGACGTCCTCAAGGCCATCTCCACCGAGTAGCGGCACCGGCGCGGCGACGAGAACGGCAGGGAATGAGAAAGACCCGGTCCCCTCACGGTGAGGGGACCGGGTCTTTCTCGTGCGGGAGGCCGCGCCGGGGGGAAGACCGGCGGCTGCGCGCTCCGCAGGGACCGCGGTGCGGCTACCCGGCGGACCCGGGGATCTCCCCCGGGCCCGCGTCGCCGGTGGCCGCGCCGGGCGCCACCGCGGCCTTGGCGACCGCGTCGGTGGCGCTGACCGTGGTGTTCTCCGGGAAGTGGCAGGCGGCCTGGTGGCCGGGGCTGAGCTCCACCAGCGGCGGCTCGACCTGCTTGCAGATGTCCTGCGCCTTCCAGCACCGGGTGTGGAACCGGCACGCGGGCGGCGGGTCGAGCGGGCTCGGCACGTCGCCCTGCAGCCGGATCCGGTTGCGCTGGTCGCGCTCGCTCGGGTCCGGGATCGGCACCGCCGACAGCAGCGCGTTGGTGTAGGGGTGCATGGGCCGCTGGTACAGGTCCGCGCGGTCCGCGATCTCGACGATCTTGCCGAGGTACATGACGGCGACGCGGTCGGAGATGTGCCGGACGACCGACAGGTCGTGCGCGATCACCACGTAGGTGAGGTCGAGCTCGTCCTGCAGGTCCTCCAGCAGGTTGACGACCTGCGCCTGCACCGACACGTCCAGCGCCGACACCGGCTCGTCCGCGACGATCAGTTTCGGCTTGAGGGCGAGGGTGCGGGCGATCCCGATGCGCTGCCGCTGCCCGCCGGAGAACTCGTGCGGGTAGCGGTTGTAGTGCTCGGGGTTGAGGCCGACCAGTTCCAGGAGCTCCTGGACGGCCTTCTTGACGCCCTGCTTGGCCTCGATGTTCTGCAGCCGGAACGGGGCCCCGACGATCGCGCCGACCGTCTTGCGCGGGTTCAGCGACGAGTACGGGTCCTGGAAGATCATCTGGAGGTCGCGGCGGAGCGGCCGGAGCCGGCCCTGCGACATCCCGGTGATGTCCTGCCCCTCGAAGGTGATCTTCCCGAAGCTGGGGTCCAGCAGCCGCATGATCATGCGGCCGGTGGTGGACTTGCCGCAGCCCGACTCGCCCACCAGCCCGAGGGTCTCGCCCTTGCGGACCGAGAACGACACGCCGTCGACGGCCTTGACCGCCGCGACCTGCCGGCGCAGCAGCCCCGCGGTGACGGGGAAGTGCTTGCCGAGGTTCTCCACCTCCAGCAGCGGCTCACCGTCCGCGGGCCGGGTCCGCTCCGCGGGCGCCTGGCTGGCGGCCTTGCCGGCCGGGGTCTTCGATGTGCTCACAGTCTCGTTCCCACCCGTGCTCGTCACAGCTTCGGCCGGATCTCGTCGGTCCAGATCTTCCGCTTCTTGTCCTGCGGAAGATGGCACGCCGCCTTGTGGCCGGGCTCGGCCTCGACCAGCTCGGGCCGCTCGGTCCAGCACTTCTCGCCGTTGAGGTCCTTGTAGGGGCAGCGCGGATGGAACGCGCACCCGGACGGGACGTTGATCAGGCTCGGCGGCGACCCCTTGATCGGCATCAACCGCTCGCTGCGCTCGCGGTCCAGCCGCGGCATCGACCCGAGCAGCCCCCACGTGTAGGGGTGCAGCGGCTGGTGGAAGGCGTCGCCGACCGAGGCGTACTCGACGCAGCGGCCCGCGTACATCACCAGGATGTCGTCCGACAGCTCCGCGACCACCCCGAGGTCGTGGGTGATCATGATGACGGCGGAGTTGAACTCCTGCTGCAGGTCGCGGATCAGGTCCAGGATCTGCGCCTGGACGGTCACGTCCAGCGCCGTCGTCGGCTCGTCGGCGATCAGCAGCTCGGGGTCGCACGACAGCGCCATCGCGATCATCGCGCGCTGCCGCATGCCGCCGGAGAACTGGTGCGGGTAGTCGTCGACCCGCTTGTCCGGCTTGGGGATGCCGACGCGGCCGAGCATGTCGATGGCGTGCTTGCGCGCCACCTGCTTCGACACGTCGTTGTGGACCCGGTACGCCTCGATGATCTGGGCGCCGACCGTGTAGAAGGGATGCATCGCCGACAGCGGATCCTGGAAGATCATCGCCATGTCGCGGCCGCGGAGCCGGCGCACCTCGGTCTGCGAGGCGTTCACCAGTTCCTTGCCGTTCAGCCAGATCTCGCCGGACACGTTGGCGTTGCGCTTGTTGTGCAGGCCCAGGATGCCGAGGCTGGTCACGCTCTTGCCCGAGCCGGACTCACCGACGATGCCGAGAGTGCGGCCGCGCTCCAGCTGGAACGACAGGCCGTCCACCGACTTCACCAGGCCGTCGTCGGTCGGGAAGTGGATCTTCAGGTCGCGGACTTCGAGGAACGAGGTGGGAGCCTCGCCGGTGCCCGCGGTGTCCGCGGCGGGCGCGGTGCCGGTCATCAGCCCAGCCTCACTCTCGGGTCGACGATGGCGTACAGCAGGTCCACGATCAGGTTGATGCCCACGATCGAGACCGACGTGATCAGCGTGACGCCGAGCACCATGGGCAGGTCGCCGCTGTTGATCGAGCTGATCGCGAGCTGCCCCAGCCCGGGAATGCCGAAGGTGCTCTCCGTCAGCACCGCGCCGCCCAGCAGCAACCCGAGGTCGAGACCGAAGATCGTGAGGATCGGCGTGAGCGACGCCCGCAGCGCGTGCTTGGTGACGACGGTCGTCTCCGACAGCCCCTTGGCTCGGGCCGTGCGGATGTAGTCCTCGTTCATCGTCTCCAGCATGCCCGCTCTGGTGAGCCGCGCGTACATCGCGGCATAAAGGAACGCGAGCGTCACCCAGGGCAGCACCAGCGACTGGAACCACATCACCGGATCTTCGGTGATGGGCTTGTAGCTGCCGCCGCCGGGGAAGATCTTCAAGGTGTAGGAGAACAGCGCCAGGGAGACCAGGCCGGTGAAGTAGATCGGCAGGGACACTCCGCTCAACGCGATGATCATGGCGGCCCTGTCCCACAGCGAGCCTCTGCGCAGCGCCGACACGACACCGGTGACGATGCCGCCGATGAGCCAGAAGACCGCGGCGCCGAGGGCCAGCGACGCCGTCGCGGGGGCCCGGTCGAGCAGCGTCTCCAGCACCGGCTGGCTGCTGCGGAACGAGTACCCCAGGCATGGCGCGGGGCAGTGGTCGGTGACCGGGCCGGCCTTGTAGTCCTTGCCGACGACGATCGCCTTCAGGTAGCTGCCGTACTGGACCACGACCGGCTTGTCGAGGCCGAGCCGTTCCTTGGTGTCCTGGATCGCCTCGGCGGTGGGCGCCTTGCCGACGTAGGAGGCCGCGATCTGGTCGGTGGTCTGCCCAGCCAGCTTCGGCAGCCAGAAGAAGATGCCGAAGGTCACCAGGCTGACCAGCAGCAACATGAGGACGGCGCCGATGAGGCGCCGGATGATGTATGCGAACACATTCCTCGGCCTCACCCGCCGGCCGGAGGGACCTGTGGGCCCCGTCCCGGCCGGCGGGTGTCGCCTTCACCTGCCTTCAGATGGACGCACGGACGAGCGGATTGTTACTCCACGCCCATGTTCAGGTAGTCGTACATACCGCCGTAGGCGTAGGTGATCCCGGCGTTGGTGACACGCTTCGGCCGGTACATCAGCGCCTTGGCGTACACCAGCGGAACCTCCGCGGCGGTCCCCATGACCAGCTTGTCGATCTCGCCGTACGCCTTCGTGCGCGCCGCCTTGTCGGTGTTCGCGATGGCGTCGTTGAGCGCCTTGTTGACCGTGGGGTCGTTCAGCTCGGCCAGGTTGTTGCCACCGGAGGGCTTGATGGCGTCACCGTGGACGATCTGCGCGAGGAAGCCGTAGCCGGTCGGCCAGTCCGCCGCCCACGCCATGATCATCATGCCGATGCCGTGGTCGTGCACGTACTTCGGCACGCCGACGTACTTGTTGAAGTAGTCACCGGCCGGGAACTGGACGATGTTGACCTTGATGCCGACCTTGGCCAGGCTCTGCTGGATCGCCTGGGCCATGGCGACTTCCTTCGGCCGGTCGGAGCGGGCCGAGATCTTGGTGGTGAAGCCGTTCGGCTGGCCGCAGGCCTGCAGTTCCTGCTTGGCCTTGGCGAGCGTGGCCTCGTCGAGGCCGCCGCCCGAGGCCTGCTTCTGCGGGTACAGGTCGAACTTGGTGTAGCCGTCGACCGACGGGGGCAGCACCGTGGTGGCGAGGTCACCACCGGCCAGCGGGCCTCCGTAGGCCGTCTGCGCGGCGACCTTGTCGGTCGCGTACTGCACGGCGATGCGGCAGTGGACGTTGTCGAGCGGCTTGACGTTCACGTTCAGCGACATGAACCGCAGGAAGCCCTGGACGGGGTTGTCCACGTACGGCTTCTGGTCGGCGGCCAGCACCTTCGGCTGGGTGCCCGACTGCACGCCCACACCGGCGGCGTCCATGTCCAGCGTGCCGGCGAGCAGGCGCTGGTCGATGTCGTCGGCGTTCTGCTTGAGCTGGACCTCGATCTTGTCGGGCAGCGCCTTGCGGATCGGGTCGGTGCTCTGGTTCCAGTTCGGGTTCCGCGACAGCGACATGGACTTGCCGCGGGTGTAGTTGTCGACCTTGTACGGGCCGCTGGAGACGATCGCGGACTCGTACTTCGTGCCGGTGTCCTTGGCCTTCGGCACGGGGATGGTCTGCGACATCGCGACCAGGTAGTCGAACTCGGCGAACGGCTCCTTCAGGTGGAACACGATCGTCTGGTCGTCCGGGGTCTCGATGGACTTCAGGCCCTCGTCGTTCTTGTCCTCGTAGGGGCCCTTGTAGGCGGGCTTGTTGTCGACGAGGTACTGCTTGAAGTACTTCGGCCCGAGCTGCATCTCCTTGGTGAAGTTGCTGCGCTCGACCGCGTACTTCACGTCCTTGGACGTGACCGTGCCGCCGTCGTCGTACTTGACGCCGGTACGGAGCTTGTACGTCCAGGTCTTGCCGCCGTCGCTCGACGTGCCGAGGTCGGCCGCGAGGTCGGGGACGACCTCGAGGCTCTCCTTGCCGGCGCCGGGCTTGAACGTCGTCAGGCCGCGGCCGTACAGACGCGAGAAGTTCTGCGAGAACGCGTAGTAGGTGTTGCCCGGGTCCGGCGAGTCCCAGTCGTCGGAGTGGGCGAACTTGAGCGTGCCGCCCTTCTTGTCCGACTTGTTGACGACGGCGTTGACGCCGGCGTTGTAGCCGGGCCCGCTCCCCGAGCTTCCCGAGTCACCGCCGCCGCAGGCGGCGAGCCCCGAGGCCGCGACCACCCCGGCCGCGAAGACCACGATTGGTCTCATCTTGTTCATGTGCAGGCGCACCCCTTCATATAGACGGGTCGGATGAACCCGAGTCACTTGGCCCGAGGATCGAGAGCGTCCCGCAGCCCGTCACCGAACAGGTTGAAGGCGAGGACGGTGATGAAGATCGCCATACCGGGGATGATCATGTACATCGGGTCCGAGGAGTAGATCGGCACGGCGAGTGTGAGCATGCCGCCCCACGAGGGCGTCGGCGGGATGACTCCGACGCCGAGGAACGACAGCGCCGCCTCGAACAGGATGTTGGTCGGGATCAGCAGGGTCGAGTAGACCAGGATCGGCGCGACCAGGTTCGGCAGGACCTCTTTGAACAGCACGTACGAGTTGCGGGCGCCCATGCTGCGCGCCGCGTCGACGAACTCCCGTTCGCGCAGCGACAGCGTCTGGCCGCGGATGATGCGCCCGATGTAGGGCCAGTTGAAGAACCCGATGACCATGACCAGGACCCCGATCCGCAGCCCGTTCCCGCTGAACCCGAACGCGCCGTCGGAGACGACGCCGACCAGCGCGATCGCGAACAGCAGCAGCGGGAAGGCCAGGAAGGCGTCCATCGCGCGGCTGATCGTGTAGTCGACCCAGCCGCCGAAGTAGCCGGCGATGATGCCCATGACCGTCCCGATGACCACCGACACCAGCGTCGCCAGGAACGACACCAGCAGGGAGATCCGGGCGCCGTGGACGATGCGGGCCAGCATGTCGCGGCCGGTGCCGGGCTCGACGCCGAGCCAGTGGTCACCGCTGATGCCCGAGTGCCAGAACCCGGTCTTCGGCCGGTTGTAGGTGGGGTCGATCAGGTTCTGGTGGTAGGTCAGCGGGTTCTGCGTGAAGAACGGACCGAAGATCGCGATGAGGATGAGCACGATGACCACGAGGGCACCGGTCAGGGCGACCTTGTCGCGCTTCAGCCTCATCCAGGCGATCTGACCGAGGGAGCGTCCCTGGATCTTCTTGCCGTCGACACCGGCGAGGACCGCTTCCGGCTGCGCCTCTGTGTCGGACCCTGTCACCTCTATGGGTGCGGCCACGCTCCATACCTCCTACCGTCCGGCCACTGGTTCGGCCCATGCCGCCGGCGCGTGACCGGCGGCCGCGGAGATCATCCGCTGCCCCCGCGCCCGTTACGCCGCGTTTGCTGAAGGGAAACGTAGCCCTTCGGGCACGACTGTCCATGCATGAAGCCCGCTTCGCCAGTACCCGTATCTGACTTGTGATCTCGTCGTCATCTGGGGCACACGCACCCGCGCAGCGCTTCGGATAAATCGCCCGAATAGTACGTTTGCCACTACCCAGGCAGGCAACTCATAGGGGGCCGACGCCGCAAGCTTTACCGTACTGAGGCCTTTCTGAGACCGATCCTCCGCAGGTCAGCCCCTAGACCACAGAAACGACGGGCCGGGACGCGCCCGGATCGCAGGGGAACGTCCCCGGCCCGCCGTCTGCCCCGCGCGTGGTCCCCGCGCGGGGCAGGCCGGGCTCGGATCAGGAGATGCCGCGGTCGCGCAGGATCCGCTCGATCTCCGCCATCTCCGGGTCGGCGCCCTGTGCGGGTCCCTCCACGGCGCCCTTCGGCTTCGCTCCGCGCCGGGCCGCGCCGCGTCCGCCGTCCCCGGCCGCCTTGCCCCCGCCCGTGCCGGCGGGCCGGCGGCTCAGCATCGCACCGGAGGCCAGGTAGAGCAGCACGGCGAGCCCCGCCACCGCCACCCCGGCCCACTTCACCGGGCTGAACGCCAGGTCGACGAAGAACTCGGTCACCCCCGTCAGCGCCGCCGCGAGCGGCACCAGGGACAGGGCGGCGCCGCGCAGGCCGGTGCCCGCGCCGCGGCGGCGGTAGGCGCCCCAGCTGATCACCAGCCCGACCAGGGTCACCCCGAGGCTGATCGCGAAAATGACTGCGTCGCTCATGCCGGCCCCCATTTCATGCGGTGGTGCTCCCCCCATCGTCACACGCGGGCCGCCGGTACCGCTCCTCCCGGCGGACGGTTTGTGCGCCGGTGCCCCTCCTCCTTGCGCGTGACCTCTCCCCCGGCGACCACCTCGGGGGTATCGCCCGGGTCCCGCCCCGGGCGTCCCGGTCAACCGGTCAGGGAGCGGAGCAGGTCCAGGGTCACCTCGCGCAGTGAGCCGACGACGGTGCGGCCCGGCGCCGGCGGGACCGGCAGGACTCCGGGGACGGCCACGGTGGCGCAGCCCGCCGCCTCCGCCGCCGCGACGCCGTTCGGGGAGTCCTCCAGAACCACGCAGCGGCCCGGGACGGCGCCGAGGCGCGCGGCGGCGGTCAGGTACGGCTCGGGGTCGGGCTTGGTCCGCGTCACCTCGTCGCCGGCGACGCTCAGCGCGAAGTGCTCGCGGCCGACGGCGTCCAGCACCGGCTCGATCAGCCGCCGGTGGCTGGAGGACACCAGCGCCGCCGGGACTCCGGCGGCGCGGATCTCGGCGAGCAGTTCCTTGGCGCCCGGCATCATCGGGACGCAGGCGGTGAGCCGCCCGGCCATGCCGTCCAGCATCCGCCGCCCGACCTCGGCGGGGTCGGCGGCGGCGCCGGTCAACTCCAGCATGTAGGCGACGGCGACATCGAGGGACCCGCCGACGAGCCGTTCCTGGTGGGCGGCGCTCCACTCGCCGCCGAGCCACGCCATGACCTCCGACTCGACCTCCAGCCAGATGCGCTCGGAGTCGATGAGCAGGCCGTCCATGTCGAAGAGCACGGCCTGCGGGCCGCCACGGGGCACGGTGCCCACGGTGGGGCTGGGGGTGGGGGTGGGGGTGCTCATGTAACCCCACCATAACCGTGAGATCGCGAGCCGCTCACGGCTGCCGGGATGGCGGGACACGGCCGGCGGCGGTCCTCTTGGACGGGGTGTGCAAAGAGACGGTGACGGATGGGTCACCGGACCGATACCGTGCCCCCAGAGACTACCAACGGGTAAGGAACGGCATGAGCGCGTACCGCATCATCCTCGTCGGCACCGACGGCTCGGACTCCTCGTTCCGCGCGGTGGACCGTGCCGCGCAGCTGGCCGCCGCGACCGGCGCCACCCTGCTGCTGGCCTCCGCCTACAGCCCCATGCCCGCGCGCGAACGCGCCAGCGCCGCGGACCGGCTCGGGGACCTGGCCTACAAGGTGCAGGGGTCGACGCCCGCCGACGACGCGCTGCGGGCGGCGCGGGAGCGGGCGGTGGCGGCCGGCGCCACCGACATCGACCAGGTCGCGGCGGAGGGCGACGCCGTCGACGTCATCGCCGGGCTGGCCAAGGAGCGCGGCGCGGATCTGGTCGTGATCGGCAACCGGGGGCTCAACAGCCTCGCCGGGCGCCTCCTCGGGTCCGTCCCGGCCAACCTGTCGCACCGGTCCCCCTGCGACGTGCTGATCGTGCACACCACCGACGGGAAGTGACCTGGTCGTGACCCACCGTCCCCCGGTCCCCGCCCGAACGACGAACCCCGTTCGGCGTTCCGCCGCGGGCGTACAGCGCGGGGGTCTGGCCCGCGGAGGGGTGGGGTAGGTCACTGTCAGGACGTAGGCTGACAGCCACCGATCATGAGCGGGGCCCTCGACCCGGGAATGACGGCCCCCGTCGGTGACGCTGTACCTGAGCGTCGGAAGGAGGCAGCGCGTGATCGAGCTCGAAAGCGTGCCGGAACTCGTCGATCCGGTGCTCGTGGCCGCCTTTGAGGGGTGGAACGACGCCGGTGAGGCCGCCAGCGGGGTGATCGCACATCTGGAGTCGGCCTGGGACGCGGTGCCGATCGCCGAGCTCGATCCGGACGACTACTACGACTTCCAGGTCACCCGCCCGATCGTGGAGATGACCGACGGGGAGACCCGCGGCATCACCTGGCCGACGACGCGCGTGTCGTGGGCGCGGCTGCCGTCCGGCAAGGACGTCGTCCTGCTGCACGGGATCGAGCCGAACATGCGGTGGCGGTCGTTCTGCCGGGAGCTGGTCGGGCTGATGCTGGAGCTGAACATCCGCAACGTGGTGCTGCTGGGCGCGCTGCTGGCCGACGCGCCGCACACCCGCCCGGTGCCGGTGACCGGGGCCGCGTCGGAGGCCGGGCTGGTCAGCACCCTGCACCTGGAGCCGGCGCGGTACGAGGGGCCGACCGGCATCCTCGGGGTGCTGCAGGACGCGTGCGCCAAGGCCGACCTCGACACGGTGTCGCTGTGGGCGGCGGTCCCCCATTACGTCGCCCAGCCGCCGTCCCCGAAGGCGACGCTCGCGCTGCTGCGCCGCGTCGAGGACCTGCTGGACGTCACCGTCCCGCTGGGAGAGCTGCCCGAGGAGGCGCGGGCCTGGGAGCACGGCGTCAACGAGCTCGCCGAGGAGGACTCCGAGGTCGCCGAGTACGTCCGGACGCTGGAGGAGCAGAAGGACGCGACGGAGCTGCCCGAGGCGAGCGGCGACGCCATCGCCCGCGAGTTCGAACGCTATCTGCGCCGCCGCGACCCGGGCCGCGGGCAGACCTGACGGCTAGACTTGATCGCGTTTCGTCTCCGGTGATGGCCCGCGCACGCCGCGAAGTGCGCCGATCATGATGTCTGCTCCTCTGGAGGGCGGTGGCGCCCCGAGCCGGTGAGCGCCCGGTCCGCGGGTCCGGCGATCAGGGTCCGGCCCCCGCGTGAACTGCGCCACCAGCGCCGCCGGCGTGCCCATTCCTGCTGGGACCATCTCGTCGCCGCGCCTTTGTGGCCGATGCACGGCGCCAATCTCGGGACGCTGCTGCGCACGTGCGACGCCGTCGGCGCCTGCATGGCGGTCCCCCGGTTCTCGTGGGTGCCGCAGGCCCTGGAACGCGGTAACACGCTGCGCCGTCCCGCCTGCGTCCACTGGGTGAACGACCCGCTCGGCTGGCTGGCGCGCCAGCGGGACGGCGGGACCCGGGTCGTCGGCGTGGAACTGGCGGACGAGGCGGTACGGCTCGCCGACCTGCCCGCGGCACGCGTGCGGACGGTCGCCGTGCTGGGCCATGAGCAGACCGGCATCCCGGCGGAGGCGCTCGACCTGCTCGACCTCGCCGTCGAGATTCCCATGGTCGGCGGCGGCGCCAGCCTGAACGTCGCGGTCGCCGGGTCGCTGGTCCTCTACAAGCTGGCGGGCCTGCTGTAGCGGCGGCCGGTCAGAGGGCGACGCCGAGGAGGGCGTCGGTGAGGGCCCTGACCCGCGCCGGGGCCTGCTCGTCGGCGCCGCCCGCGGCGGCCCAGGCGTCGATGGCCGCGAGGGCCGCCGGGGTGTCCAGGTCGCCGGCCAGGTGGCCGCGGACGGCGGCGGCCAGCGGGGC
>NZ_BCQQ01000130.1 GCF_001552155.1 Actinomadura formosensis NBRC 14204
TTCTGACCGTCGCTCAGTCGTCCTGCGGCGGCTTGATCAGGGACGGCTTTTCCGCGGGCTCAGCGGGTGCGTCGGAGGCTTTCGGGGGCTCGTCCTTGGTCAGGGACGGCTTCGGCGTCTCGGGCTCCGAGGGGGCTTCTGCGGGCTCGTCCTCGTCGGTGAGGAGGACGCCGACGACGGAGCGGATCTTGTCCTCGGGGATGGCGCCCGCGCGGAGCAGCCGGGGGACCGAGCCGGTCAGGTCCACGATCGTGGACGGGTCGGCGTGGCCGGAGACGCCGCCGTCCAGGTAGACCGACACCTTGTCGCCGAGCATCTTCTCGGCCTCGCCGGCGTTGCGGGCCGCGGGCTGTCCGCTCAGGTTCGCGCTGCTCACGGCCAGCGGGCCCGTCTCCTTGAGGAGTTCGACGGCCAGCTCGTGCATCGGCATCCGGATGGCGACGGTGCCCTTGGTCTCCCCGAGATCCCACACCAGGCTCGGGTTCGCGCGGCACACCAGCGTCAGCGCGCCGGGCCAGAACTCGTCGATGAGGTCCTGCCCGTAGATGCCGAGATCCTCCACGAGCGCCGCGGCGGCCCGCACGGAGCCCACCAGGACCGGCGGCGGCATCTCCCGGCCGCGGCCCTTCGCCTCCAGCAGCGCGGTCACGGCGGGCGGCGTGAACGCGTCCGCGCCGACCCCGTACACCGTGTCGGTCGGCAGGACGATCAGCTCACCGCGCCGCACGGCCGACATGGCCTCCGCGATCCCGCGTGTGCGCTCCATCGGGTCAGAGCAGTCGTAACGTCGGCTCACGGACCCATTTTCCCACGCCGCCCGCCAGGCTCAGGCCGCTTCCACCATGACGGCGACAGTGGACGGCTCGGGGATCGCCTCACCGTCCTCCCGCATACCTTCCAGATGGAACTCGATCGCCTCCTGGATGAGTTCGATGGTCTCCTCCAGCGTGTCCCCCGCCGCCACACAGCCAGGGAGGTCAGGGACATATGCGCCGTAGTTACTGCCCTCGGCCCACTCGACGACCACCGCGTACTTGCTCATCACGGCCTCCTCAGCCCCGCCTGCCTCAGGGATGCTTTGCTGGGTGGCCGGGTGCAAGTCACTCCCCGGCGCGCCCGCCACCGTCACGGTGCCCGGTTCGGTGGGACGTTTGAACTGCCGGTGGCTGCCTTTCGTCCTGGCCAAGCGCCGACCATCGGCCTCTACCAGCTTGATGATCTCCCGAACCTTCATGGGCACGAGAACTTCACCGACTTTCCGTCAATGATCAGTCACGGAAGGCAACGATAGAGGTGATCGCGTTCAGTGCGCGGGTGATCGCGGAAAGTCGGGAGGTCAGTCGGTGGCGAGGCGGGCGGTGACGAAGCGGTCCCGGTTGGTGAGGTCGCGGCGGTTGCGGACGTCGCGCCAGCCGTTCTCCTCGGCGAAGATCCAGTAGACGTCGTTGCCCTGCAGGTCGCTGTGCTCGACCGCCACGTAGCCGCCGGGACGCAGGAGGCGGCGGGCGGTGTGCTCAACTACGCGGATCGCGTCCAGGCCGTCGTCGCCGCCGCCCCACAGCGCGTCCGCCGGGTCGTGGTCGCGGACGTCCGGCGGGACGTACTCCCACTCGCTCATCGGGATGTAGGGCGGATTGCTGATCACGAGATCGACGGTGCCGTCCAGTTCGGGCAGCGCGGTCGCGAAGTCGTCCAGATGCAGGCGGACGCGGCCCCGCTCGTCCAGTTCCTCGACGTTGCGGGTCGCGTGGACGAAGGCCGTCGGGTCCTTCTCGACGGCATGGACGCGGGCACGGGGGGCCTCAAGGGCGATGGACAGCGCGATCGCGGCCGAACCGGTGCCGAGGTCCACGACGAGGGGGTCGCGGACGTCCATGTCGCGAAGGGTCTCCAGGGCCCAGCCGACCATCACCTCGGTCTCCGGACGCGGGACGAACACGCCGGGCCCGACCTTCAGCTCCAGGTAGCGGAAGTACGCCCGGCCGGTGATGTGCTGCAGGGGCTCCCCGGCCTCGCGGCGCGCGACGAACTCCCAGAACCGGGCGTCGAACGCGCTGTCGGGGACGCCGTGCAGCTCAGAGCGCCGCACCCGGTGCACGGCGGCGGCGAGTTCCTCGGCGTCGGCGCGGGGGGAGGCGGCCCCCGCGTCCGCGAGCCGGGCGGTGGCCCGGGCGATCTCGTCGAGCAGCAGGTTCATGATCCTTGGGCTTCGGCCAGACGGCGTTCCATGTCGGCGTCGACGAGCGCCTGGGTGACGTTGTGGAGGTCGCCGTCCAGCACCTGGTCGAGGTTGTAGGCCTTGTAGCCGACGCGGTGGTCGGAGATCCGGTTCTCCGGGAAGTTGTAGGTGCGCACCCGCTCGGAGCGGTCCACGGTGCGGACCTGGCTCTTGCGCTCGGCCGCCGCGGCGGCGTCGGCCTCCTCCTGCGCCATCGCCAGCAGCCGCGACCGCAGGATGCGCAGCGCCTGCTCCTTGTTCTGCAGCTGGCTCTTCTCGTTCTGGCACGAGACCACGACGCCGGTCGGCAGGTGCGTGATGCGGACCGCCGAGTCGGTCGTGTTGACGCTCTGCCCGCCCGGACCGGACGAGCGGTACACGTCGATGCGCAGGTCGTTCGGGTCGATCTGGACGTCGACGTCCGCGGCCTCGGGCGTCACCAGCACGCCGACGGCGCTGGTGTGGATGCGTCCCTGCGACTCGGTCGCGGGCACCCGCTGCACCCGGTGGACGCCGCCCTCGTACTTCAGCCGCGTCCAGACCCCCTCTTCGGCGGAGCCCCTGGCCTTCACGGCGACCGTGACGTCCTTGTACCCGCCGAGGTCGGACGGGTGCGCGTCGATGATCTCGGTCTTCCAGCCGATGCGCTCGGCGTACCGCAGATACATGCGCAGCAGGTCGCCGGCGAACAGCGCCGACTCCTCGCCGCCCTCCCCCGCCTTCACCTGGAGGATGACGTCCTTGGAGTCGCTCGGGTCGCGCGGGACGAGCAGCCGCCGCAGCCGCTCCTCCAGGTCCGCGCGGCGCCGGTCGAACTCCTCGGCCTCGGCGGCGAACGCCGCGTCCTCACCGGCCAGCTCGCGGGCGGTGGCGAGATCGTCCTGCGTGGACGCCAGCTCGCGGCGCGTCTCGACGATGGGCCGCAGTTCCGCGTAGCGCTTGCCGAGCTTGCGCGCCAGGGCCTGGTCGGCATGGACGGACGGGTCGGCGAGCCGCTCCTCGATGTCCGCGTATTCGCTGATCAGTTCGTCGAGATTCACGCTGTGTCCTGACCCGTTCCGGCCCGGAGCCGTCGCCGGCCCCCGGTCGCCGACTTCGAAAGACCCGGGGACGGCGAGTGTCCCCGGGCCGTTCCTGATATGTGTGCGGCGCTCGTCCTACTTGCCGGCCTTCTTCTTGCCGAAGCGCTGCTCGAAGCGCGCCACCCGGCCGCCGGTGTCGAGGATCTTCTGCTTGCCCGTGTAGAACGGGTGGCAGTTCGAGCAGACGTCCGCGTGGATCACGCCGTTCTCTGCGGTGCTGCGGGTCTCGAACGTGTTGCCGCACGTACACGTCACGGTCGTGACGCCGTAGTTCGGGTGGATGTCGGACTTCATGGGTTCTCCTCGCTTCGGGCGATCGCCGGGCGCCTCCGCGCTCGCACGGCCCTCATCTCACGCGACAGGGCCAGCGAAGGTGTGGGGGCGTGAACCGGTACCGCAGCGGTTGCACCTCAAGTGTGCCAGATACCCGAACGTGCGGAGGTCACCGGGCATTCCCGATCACGGACCGGCGGCGCCGTCCGGGGATCATCCGCCCGCGCGTCCCAGGTAGGCCAGGACCGCCATCACCCTGCGATGCCCGCCCTGCGCGGGCTGCAGGTCCAGCTTCATGAAGATGTTCGAGATGTGCTTCTCCACTGCGCCCTCGGTGACGACGAGGTCCTCCGCGATCGCCCCGTTCGAGCGTCCCTGCGCCATCAGCCCGAGCACCTCGCGCTCGCGCGGCGTCAGCGACTCCAGCGGGTCGCCGGCGCGGCGCCGGCCGAGCAGCTGCCCGATCACCTCCGGGTCGATGACCGTCCCGCCGGCCGCGATGCGGCGGACCGCGTCGATGAACTCGGCGACGTCCGACACCCGCTCCTTCAGCAGGTAGCCGACGCCCTCCGCGCCGCCGCCGATCAGGTCCGTCGCGTACCGTTCCTCCACGTACTGCGACAGGACGAGGATCGGCGTGCCCGGACGCCGCGCCCGGACGGCCAGCGCCGCGCGCAGCCCCTCGTCGGTGAACGACGGCGGCATCCGGACGTCCACGATGGCGAGGTCGGGGTCGTGCTCCTCGACGATGCCGAGCAGCCCGGGACCGTCCCCCACGGTCGCCGCCGTCTCGATCCCGGCGTCGTCGAGCAGCCGGACGAGCCCTTCGCGCAACAGCACCGAATCCTCGGCGATCACAACCCGCATCCGCCCATTCTCGCCTCCCGCCCGCGCCCGTTCCAAAAGATCACCACCGGCGCGGGATCACCAGGAGCAGGGCAGGTCGGCGCGGATGATCGTGGGGCCGCCGGGCGGGCTGTCCACGATCAGCATGCCGTCGATCGTCGCGGCCCGGTCGGCGAGACCGGCGAGACCGCCCCCGGGCCGGGCGACCGCGCCGCCCGCCCCGTCGTCGATCACCTCGACGACCACCCAGCGGTCCTCGCGGGCCACCCGGACGGACGCCCGCGTCGCGCGGGCGTACTTCGCGATGTTCGCCAGCGACTCGGCGACGATGAAGTAGGCGATGCTCTCGACCGCGGCCGGCGGACGTTCCGGCAGGTCGACGTGCACCTCGACGGGCACGGGCGCGCGGCCGGCGAGCCCGGACAGCGCCGGGTCCAGGCCGCGGTCGGTGAGGATCGCCGGGTAGATCCCGCGGGCCAGGTCGCGCAGCTCGGAGATCGCCTCCCTGGTGCCCGCGTGGGCCTGCTCGATCAGCGCCCGCGCGCCCTCGGGGTCCTGGTCGAGCTTGGCGCGGGCGCGCCCGATGTCCATCGCCACGGCCAGCAGCCGCTGCTGCGCGCCGTCGTGCAGGTCGCGCTCGATGCGGCGGCGTTCGAACTCGGCGGCGTCCACCCCGCGGGCGCGGCTGGCGCGCAGGTGCTCGGTCCGCCTGCGCAGCTCGACGTTCTCCGCCTGCGCGGGGCTCGGGCCGAGCAGCAGCGCCGCGAACACGGTGTGCCCGACCGCCATCGCCCGCGTCACGTACATCGCCAGGACGAGGAACACCAGCCCCAGGGCCATGACCGGGACGGCCTCCAGCGGGTCGCCCGCCCAGTACGAGACGAACCCGAAGCCGACCTCGGCTCCGCCGTTCACCGCGACGACCAGCGGCAGGAACAACGTCATGCCCGTCGCCGCCCAGACCGCCGTGGACACGACGAACTCGACCAGCGTGACCGGGAACAGGACGGCGAGGTAGGCGAGGTCCTTCCAGGTGGCCGGGTCCGCCGCCATGCCCTTGAGCTTGACCAGCGGGTTGCGGGTGCCCGGCAGCCGCCGGTACGGGTCCGGGACGCGGACGCCGAACGCCGCCAGCACCAGCCTGCGCTCCAGCATCGCCCCGAACCGCCACGCGACCATCAGCAGCGCCAGCAGCGGCACGCCCACCCAGATGATCAGCAGCCCGAGGGACAGCGACAGCCCGACGGCCAGCACCACGAACCAGCCGAGCCCGAGCGCCATGCTGAACGCCAGGTAAAGCGCGGAACGCCAGGTCACCGACGACCGCACCATCGCGAGCGGCGCCCAGGAGCCGTTCAGGACGGACGGCGCGCCCCCGCCGCCCCGTGTCGCCGCGGCCCACCGCGCCGCCGCCCACTCCACGGCGCCCCCGCCGCCGGGTTCTCTGCTCAGCTCGCCCACATCGTCCTCCGTGCCCTGTCCAACCTACGGTCCAAGCGTGCCGGTCGGGAGGACGGGACGACCATGACGTGCGCCGCCGGATCCGGGGTGGGGCTAACCCCACCATGGGCCCGGACGCGAACCGGGACCCGGACGCGGAACGCCCCCGCCCGGTCACCCGGACGGGGGCGTTCACGCTTCGCCCGTTCAGCGATCGTCCGCCACCGTGGTCTTCTGCACCTGGAGCAGGAACTCGGCGTTGGACTTGGTCTCCTTCATCTTCTCGATGAGGAGCTCCAGCGCCTGCTGCGTGTCGAGCGCGTGCAGCACCCGGCGCAGCTGCCAGACGACCCGCAGCTCCTCGGGAGCCATGAGGATCTCCTCCTTGCGGGTGGACGACTGGTCGACGTCCACCGCCGGGAAGATCCGCTTGTCGGCCAGGCTCCGGTTGAGCTTCAGCTCCATGTTGCCGGTGCCCTTGAACTCCTCGAAGATGACCTCGTCCATGCGGGACCCGGTCTCCACCAGCGCGGTCGCGAGGATCGTCAGCGAGCCGCCGTTCTCGATGTTGCGCGCGGCGCCGAAGAACCGCTTCGGCGGGTACAGCGCGGTCGAGTCGACACCACCGGACAGGATCCGGCCGGACGCGGGCGCCGCCAGGTTGTAGGCGCGGCCCAGGCGGGTGATCGAGTCGAGCAGCACGACGACGTCGTGGCCCAGCTCCACCAGCCGCTTGGCGCGCTCGATCGCCAGCTCCGCGACCGTCGTGTGGTCCTCGGCGGGACGGTCGAAGGTCGAGTGGATGACCTCGCCCTTCACCGTCCGCTGCATGTCGGTGACCTCTTCGGGACGCTCGTCCACCAGGACGACCATCAGGTGGCACTCCGGGTTGTTCTTGGTGATCGCGTTGGCGATCGCCTGGAGCACCATCGTCTTGCCGGCCTTCGGCGGCGACACGATCAGCCCGCGCTGGCCCTTGCCGATCGGCGACACCAGGTCGATGATCCGCGTCGTCAGGATGCCCGGGTCGGTCTCCAGCCGCAGCCGCTCCTGCGGGTACAGCGGGGTCAGCTTGGTGAAGTCGACGCGGCCCTTGGCCTGCTCGGGCTCCATCCCGTTGACGGTGTCGAGCCGGACCAGCGCGTTGAACTTCTCGCGCCGCTCGCCCTCGCGGGCCTGCCGGACGGCGCCGGTGATGACGTCGCCCTTGCGCAGGCCGTTCTTGCGGACCTGCGCCAGCGACACGTACACATCGTTCGGGCCGGGCAGGTAGCCGGTCGTGCGGACGAACGCGTAGTTGTCGAGGATGTCGAGGATGCCCGCGACCGGGATGAGGACGTCGTCCTCGGTGATCACCGGCTCCTCGTAGCGCTCGCGGCCGCGGCCCCGGTTGCGCTCGCGGAACCTGCGTCCGCGCCGGCCCCGGCCGCCGCCGTCGTCCTCGTCGTGCTGGCCGCCGCCGCCCTGGCTCTGGCCGCGCTGACGGCCACCGCCCTGCTCACCGCGATCGCCGCGATCGCCGCGGTCACCCCGGTCGCCGCGGTCGCCGCGTTCGCCGCGGTCACCCCGGTCACCGCGTTCGCCGCGTTCCCGGCCGCCGCGCTGGCGCTGGCGTCCGCCGCCCTCACGGCTCTCCCGCCCGTCGCGGCCGCCATCACGGCCGCCATCGCGTCCGCCCTGGGACTCGCCGTCCTCGGCGTTCTGGTCCCGGCCCTGCTCACGGCCCTGACGCTCGCCGGTCCCCCGGTCCTGCCTGTCGCCGCGCCGGCCGCCGCCCTGCCGGTCCGCCCGGTCGGTCTTCTCCGCCTTCTCGGCCTTCTCCGGCTTGTCGGCGGCCTTCTCCGTCTTCTCGGACGCGTCGGCCTGCTTGCCGGGCGCGGCCTGCTCGGCGGCCGGCACGGCGTCGGAGATGGTGACCTGGTCGTCGGAGACCTCGCGCTTGGCGGTCGCGGTGCGGGTCCGCCGGGGACGCTCGGTCTTCGCCGGGGCAGCGGCTCCCTGCTCGCCCCCCGCGGAGCCCTGCTCCTGGCCGCCGCCCTGCTTCTCCTGGATGGCGGCGATGAGCTGGCTCTTGCGCATCCCGGTCACGCCGGTGATGCCGAGGCTGGACGCGAGCGCCTTGAGTTCGGGCAGCACCATCGCCGAAAGGCCGGTGCCCGTCCGGCGGCGCCGGGGGGTGGCGGGCTCCGCGCCGGCCGGGGCGGCGTCGGCGGGTCCCGTGCTGGGTGCGTCCGTAAGGAGTTCGCTGGATTCGCTCACTAAGGGTCCTTCCCAGGGAGCGGGCGTTGGCCGGCGTTCGGCCAGTCGACCCGGTGGTGCGGCCCGGCGGGGGCGCCGGGACGGGCTCCGCTGATCACGATGGAACCGGGATCTGCGTGTTCTGGGCACAGCCAGATGGTGGACGGGACGTTCAGCTCGTGCGTGTCCCCGGTACCGCCACGTCCGAAGTTGTTTCGCTGGTATGCCTGACAACGGGATGTCACGGTGTCGGGGAGCCTAGTACGCGGGACCGACACGGCCGAAGGGCCGGACAGGCGACGCGTGGCTGACGAGCACGCTGCCCCGAACGGGGCATCTGGTGCGGCATTCAGCCTAACATCACCAGGGCACACTGCTATTCCCCAGAGGTCGAGGTCTTCGCATTTTACCTAGCCGGATCATGCCGGCACCGGCACCGGCCGGAGCGCCGCGAGGCCCCGCCCCCGGCGCCGCGATCAGGCCCGGACCTCGGGTTCTCCGGTCATGACGCGTGCGCCGCGGGTCGCGACGTCCAACGGGTGTATGTGCCACCCTTTACCCACTTCGGGAACTACTGAATCAACCCGTGATGCGTTTGTGAAGGCGAGGACAGTGGGTCCCGCCCCGGAAATCACCGCGGGCACGCCCGCGTCCCGCAGCCTGCGGACCAGGGCGGCGGACCCGGGCATCGCGGGCGCGCGGTAGTCCTGGTGGATCCGGTCCTCGGTCGCGTCCAGCAGGACGTCGTCGCCCAGCCCCGCCGTGAGCGCCGCGATGAGCAGCGCGGCACGCCCGGCGTTGGCGGCGGCGTCCCCGTGCGGGACGGTCCCGGGCAGCAGCTCGCGCGCCCGCTCGGTCGCCAGCCGCTGCTCGGGGACGATCGCCACGACCCGCGTGACCTGCGACTCCAGCCGGACGAGCCGCGGCCCGGCCGGCGTCGTCCAGGCGACGGTCAGGCCGCCGGCGAGGCACGGCGCCACATTGTCGGGATGCCCCTCGATCTCGGTGGCGAGGCGCAGCGCCGCGGCGTCGTCGAGAAGCTTGCCGTCCGGGTGCAGCGCGCGGGCCGCGACGATCCCGGCGACGATCGCGGCGGACGAGGAGCCCAGGCCGCGGCTGTGCGGGATCCGGTTGCGGCAGCGCAGCCGGACGCCCTCCGGCCGGGCGGGGCCGGATCCGGACAGGCCGTCGAGGACGTCGAACGTCCGGCGCAGCACCCTGACGATGAGATGGCGCTCACCCCGGTCGGCGACCTCGGCGCCCTCGCCGTCCACCTCGATGGACACCCCGCCGCCGGTCAGCTCGACCTCGACGTCGTCGTACAGGGTCAGCGCCAGGCCGAGCGAGTCGAAGCCCGGCCCCAGGTTGGCGCTGGTCGCCGGGGCCCGGACCAGCACCGGGCCTTCGGCCCAGCCCACGCTCACGCGAGGCCGAGTTCGGCGGCGGCGGAGTGCGCGTCCACCTTGATGACGGTCGGTGCGGGGGCACCGGAGATGGCCCAGTCGGGGTCCTTGAGGCCGTTGCCCGTCACCGTGCAGACGACCCGGGAACCGGGCGTGACGACACCCTGCTCACTCGCCTGCAGAAGGCCGGCGACGCTCGCCGCGGAGGCGGGCTCTACGAAGACCCCCTCCTCCCTGGCGAGGAGCCTGTAGGCGGCGAGGATCTGCCGGTCGGTGACCGAGTCGATCGCGCCACCGGACTCGTCGCGCGCCGCGACGGCCAGGTCCCAGGACGCGGGGTTGCCGATCCGGATCGCGGTCGCGATCGTCTGCGGCTTCAGGACGGGCTCGCCCTTCACGAACGGCGCCGCACCGCTGGCCTGGAAGCCCAGCATGCGCGGGGTCCTGGACGCCTCCTTGTCGGCCGCGTACTCCTTGTACCCCATCCAGTACGCGGAGATGTTGCCGGCGTTTCCGACGGGCAGGCAGTGGACGTCGGGGGCGTCGCCCAGCGCGTCCACGATCTCGAACGCCGCCGTCTTCTGGCCCTGCAGCCGGTACTTGTTGACGGAGTTGACCAACGCCACCGGGTAGTCGACCGACAGTTTCCGGGCCAGTTCGAGGCAGTCGTCGAAGTTCCCGTCCACCTGGAGCAGCCGCGCGCCGTGCACCAGCGCCTGCGCCAGCTTGCCCATCGCGATCTTGCCGTTGGGGACGAGGACCGCGCAGGTCATCCCGGCCCGGACCGCGTACGCGGCGGCGGACGCCGAGGTATTGCCGGTCGAGGCGCAGATCACCGCCTTCGCGCCGTCCTCGGCGGCCTTGCTGATCGCCATCGTCATGCCGCGGTCCTTGAAGGAACCGGTCGGGTTGGCGCCCTCGACCTTGAGGAACACCTCGCAGCCGGTCAGCTGGGCCAGCCGGGGGGCGGGCAGCAGCGGGGTGCCGCCCTCCAGCAGCGTGACGACCGGTGTCGCCTCCGTCACCGGAAGCCGGTCGCGGTACTCCTCGATAAGACCACGCCACGCGCGGGCGTTCGGGTTCACGTCGGTCTCCCTGAATGACCTGGGATGTTGCCCGAAGTCTACCGGGGCCACGATCGCCGTTCTCCGCCCCGGTGGCGGCTCATTCGTCGCCCTCGACGCGCATGACGCTCGTCACCTCGCGGACGATCTCCAGCCTGCGCAGCCCCTCCACCGTCGCGGCCAGAGCCGCGTCCGGCGCCCGGTGCGTCACGACCACGAGCTGCGCCTCCGCGCCAAGCCCGACCTGCCGGACGGCCTGAATCGACACCCCGTGCCTGGCGAACTCCTCGGCGACCGTGGCGAGGACACCGGCCTCGTCGGTCACGTCCACCTCGACGTAGTAGCGCGTGACCGTCTCACCCATCGGCAGGACCGGAAGCTTCGCGTACGTGACCTCCACGGGGCCCGGTGTGCCGCCGACCACGTTCCGCGCCACCGCAACCAGGTCGCCGAGGACCGCGGACGCCGTCGGAGCGCCGCCCGCGCCCGCGCCGTAGAACATCAGCGAGCCCGCGGACTCGGCCTCCACGAACACCGCGTTGTACGCCTCGCGGACGCTCGCCAGCGGGTGCGACCTCGGAATCATCGCCGGATACACGCGAACGGACACGCCGCGGCCGTTGCGCCCGTCCGCCGAGGGGACGCGCTCGCAGATGGCCAGCAGCTTGACCACGCAGTCCATCCCCTTGGCGCCCGCCACGTCGGCGGCCGTGACCTCGGTGATGCCCTCGCGGTGGACGTCCGCGGCCGTGACGGGCGTGTGGAAGGCGAGCTGCGCCAGGATCGCCGCCTTGGCCGCCGCGTCGAAACCCTCCACGTCCGCCGTCGGATCGGCCTCCGCGTAGCCGAGCGCCTGCGCCTCCTCCAGCGCGTCGTTGAACCCGGCGCCGTGCGTGTCCATCTGGTCGAGGATGTAGTTGGTGGTGCCGTTCACGATGCCGAGCACCCGGTGCACATGGTCGCCGACCAGGGAGTCCCTGAGCGGCCGCAGCAGCGGGATCGCGCCCGCGACGGACGCCTCGTAGTACAGGTCGGCGCCGTACTCGCGGGCCGCCGCGAACAGCGTCGCGCCGTCCTCGGCCAGCAGCGCCTTGTTCGCGGTGATGACCGACTTGCCGGACTTCATCGCCTCCAGCATCAGCGTCCTGGCCGGCTCGATCCCGCCGATGACCTCGATGACGATATCGACGTCGTCCCTGGTCACCAGCGCCTGCGCGTCCGTGGTCAGCAACTCGGGCGGGACGCCCGCGCGCACCCGGTCGGGCCTGCGGACGGCGATCCCGGCCAGTTCCAGCGGCACCCCGACACGCGCGGCCAGATCCTCCGCCTGCTCGTTCAGCAGCCGGACGACCTCCGTGCCGACCACCCCGCATCCGAGCAGCGCAACGCGCAGTCCGGGTTTCACGCTTCGACCTCCGCATCGAGCCGGAGCAGGTCCTCGGCGCTCTCCCGGCGGACGATCACGCGCGACCTGCCGTCCCGCACCGCCACCACGGCCGGCTTCGGGACGAAGTTGTAGTTGCTGGCCATCGACCGACAGTACGCACCCGTCGCCGCCACCGCCACCAGGTCACCCGGCGCGAGATCTTCGGGGAACCACAGGTCGCGCACGACGATGTCACCGCTTTCGCAGTGCTTGCCGACAAGCCTACTGAGCATGGGCGATGCCTCGGACGACCGGCTCGCGAGCACCCCGGTGTACTCGGCGCCGTACAGCGCGGTGCGCAGGTTGTCGCTCATGCCGCCGTCCACCGACACGTACGTGCGCAGGCCCTCGACGTCCTTGACCGTGCCGACCTCGTACAGCGTGATGCCGCCCGGCCCGATGATCGCCCGGCCCGGCTCCACGGTCAGCCGCGGCATCGCCAGCTCGTACGCCCGGCACTCGCGGGCGACGATGGCCCGCAGGCCGTCGGCCATCGACTTGGGGTCGTGCGGCTCCTCGCCCGGCACGTACGCGATGCCGTAGCCGCCGCCCAGGTCCAGCTCCGGAAGCTCGATCCCGTGCTCGTCCCGGATCGCCACGAGCAGCTCGGCCAGCCGGTGCGCGGCCACCTCGAACCCGTCCACGTCGAAGATCTGCGACCCGATGTGGCTGTGCAGCCCCACCAGTTCGAGCTGCTTCAGCTCCAGCACCCGCCGGACCGCCTCCAGCGCAGCCCCCGAACTCCGCGAGAACCCGAACTTCTGGTCGTCATGAGCGGTCGCGATGAACTCATGGGTGTGCGCCTCGACCCCGGTGGTGACACGCACCATCACCTTGGGGTGGACCCCCATCTCCTGGGCCAGATACCCCAGCCGCGCTATCTCCTCGAACGAATCGAGCACGATCCGCCCGACACCGACCTCCAGAGCCTTCTCCAGCTCCCAGGGCGCCTTGTTGCTCCCGTGCAACGTGATGCGCTCCGTGGGGAAGCCCGCCGCCAACGCCACGGCAAGCTCACCCCCACTGCACACGTCCAGCCCGAGGCCCTCCTCCTTGAGCCACCGGGCGACGGCGGTACACAGGAACGCCTTGCCCGCATAGTGGACGTCCCCGTCATGGAACGCCGCCGCGTACTCCCTGGCCCGGCTCCGCACGTCCTCCTCGTCGTAGACGTACAGAGGCGTCCCGTACTCCCTGGCCAGATCCCGCACATCGACGCCACCGACCGTGAGGACGCCCTCCTCCCGCGTGGCGCTCCGCGGCCACACGATGGGCTCCAGCGCGTTCAGATCGTCCGCCGGCCCGGCCGGATGGTCCTCAGGCAGGACGTCCGCGTGCCGCGGTCCGGCTGGATGTACTCGACTCATATCCGCTCTCTAGGGGTCTCACCGATCATGTTCAGCCCGTTGCCGAGGACGACCTCGACCGCCCGCGCCAAGCCCACCCGTCCCGCATGAACCGCCGTAGGCTCCTCATCGCCCCGGGGCACCGCGGGACATCGCTCGTGCACGTCGTGGTACGCCCCGGCCACCTTCTCCAAACAGAACATCAGCGGCCCGGCATCCCGTTCCCGCTCCGCCTGCTTGGCCCGCCCCGGCACATCCCCCAAGGCCCACACGAGCTCGGCCTCCAGAGCCCCGGCGTCCAGCGGCCCCTCGCGGACCCCGAACTCCCGGGCCCACCGCCGCACCCAGCAGGCCCGCGCATAGGCATAACGCACCGAAAACCCGGGATTGGCGAACGTCCGGGGCCACTCGTCCCACCGCTCCGCCGGCACCCGCGCGCCCCCGTACCCGGGGTCACCGAGAATCCCGTCCACCAACTCCCCCGCGGACACGACGACCCGGACGAACCCGGGCCCGGCCACCACACCCCCGACCCGCCGCGCTATCACCGCCGGATCAACGCCCAACCGCAGCGCCACGGGACTCTCGAAAACCCCGCCACCCCGCCCGAAGACCACGGCACTCTCAGGCACGGCGACATCGAACTCACCCTCGGCCACGGCATCCCGCACCGCGGCCACAAGGGCATCGCTCACACCGGCTGGAGTCACCCTGGTGAGACTATCCGACCACTATTTGGACACCACAGCGAGTTTCCGCACCGTCTGGATCAGCTGATTCGGATCGAACGGCTTGGTCACGTAGGCGTCGACACCGATCTCATACCCCCGCCGCACATCATGCTCCTGCGCCCGCGCAGTGATCATCACGACCCGGATGTGCGCCGTCCCCGGATCCTCCCGCAGCCTGACCGCGGTGACCCACCCGTCCAGCCTGGGCATCATCACATCCAGCGTGATGACGTCCGGCCGCACCTCGGCAACCTTGTCCAGGCAGTCCTGACCGTCCACCGCGGTCGACACCTCGAACCCCTCCAGTTGCAGGTTCACGGCGATGAGCTGGCGGATCACCTCGTCATCATCGACGACCAGCACGCGTCCCAGTGGCTCGGTCACGGCTCGAAGTTAGCCCACTCCACACCCCGCGCGCACGGCGAAATCCCACGTGCACGTCACCCCCCCAACCCTGGTAACCTTCTACCGCGCCACAACAAGGGCGCAGGGCCCCCTTAGCTCAGGGGATAGAGCAACGGCCTCCGGAGCCGTGTGCGCAGGTTCGAATCCTGCAGGGGGCACCGACTCGTCACCAGCGGAAACGTTCGCTGACCTGCCCGAACAACACCAGGCCCCGCCCGGGTGCGTGTGCGGCCAGGTGCCACCGGATTTTCCCGGCTCCTTCCTGGCCATCCAGCAGGTGGGCTGGTCACCCCGGCGGGAGATGTGTCTGCGTGCCAACCGCGTGGGGTTCCGTCCGCCGTCCGCCGTCCGCCGTGTGTCGTCCGCCGTGCGCCTACCGCTCCCGGACGGCGTAGGTCAGGTGCGTCACCCTCGGGGAGGACTCCGCGCGGACCTGCTCCAGGGCCACGCGGCCCGCGTCCACGCCCTCGAACAGGCGGATGCCGGAGCCGAACAGAACGGGTGACAGCGCGATCGAGAACTCGTCGATCAGGCCGGCGTTCACGTACTCCAGGATCGTCGCGCCGCCGCCCGCGATGCGGACGTCGCGGTCACCGGCGGCCTCGCGGGCCAGGTCGAGCGCGTGCTCGATGCCGTCGTTGACGAAGTGGAAGGTGGTCCCGCCCGGACGCTCCCAGGGGTCGCGCTTCTCGTGCGTCACGACGAAGACCGGAGTGTGGAACGGCGCCTCCTCCGGCCACGCCTGCTCGCCGACGTCGAACATGCGCTTGCCCATCACGCTCGCGCCGGTGCGCTCGAACGTCTCCCGCAGGATGTCGTTGTCGCGCCCCTCCTCGCCGCCCTCTCCGAGCTTCAAATTCTCCCGGAAGAACCGCTGCGGGAAGACCCACCGCTGCAGTTCCATCCACTGCCGCCCCATCAACTCCTCGGGAGACTCGGGCGCGATGAACCCGTCCAGCGACATCGACACGCTGAAGAACACCTTCCCGGCCATCAGCCCTCCGCTCCCTTCCGAACGATCTCGGTGACGTAGCCGGCCAGGTTGCTCAGGGTCTGCCGGCCGCCCTCGATCGCGTGGTACTTCTCGACCGCCTCGTCGCGCAGCCCCCTGGTGGGGAACACCGTGCGCATCTCAAGCCGGGTCGCCGCGCCGTCGGGCTCGAACGTCAGGACCGACTCGAAGGCGTTCGGGTCGCCGCGGGACTCACCGTGCAACAGTGCGATCCGCTCCGGCGGGGCGATCTCGGTCCAGGAGATCCACTCGGCGTAGTCCGTCCCGTCCGGTCCGTGCATCACGAAGTCCCACTCCCCGCCGACACGGAACTCGAACGACCGCGTGGTGGTGGTGAATCCCTCCGGTCCCCACCACCGCGACAGGTGCCGGACCTCGGTGAACGCCTCGAACACCAGCTCTGGTGGGGCGTCGATGACCCTGGAAATGACGATCTCGCGGTCGGCGGTCGCGGACTGCGCCGACGCCCCTCGTCCTGTTGCGCTCATCAGCTACTCCTCCTGCGTTGCCTGCTTCAGGTCCTGCACGTACGCGTCCAGCCGGTCGAAGCTCTCGTTCCAGAACCGCTCGAACCCGCCGGTCCATTCGTGGACCGGCCGCAGTCCGTGAGCGTCGAGGCCGTACAGGCGCTGCTTGCCCGCCTTGCGGTCCCGCACCAGCCCGACCTCCCGGAGCACCCGCAGGTGTTTGGACGCCCCCGGCTGGGTCATCCCCAGCTCCCGGGCCAACTCGGTCACCGGCCGCTCACCCGCCCGCAGCAGCACCAGGATCTCCCGGCGCTGCGGCTCGGCGATCGCGTTGAAGACGTCCGACGTCGTCGCTGCTCGTGCCATGTCCGCCATCATATTCCCATATCGGCATATGTTCAAGCCGACAGAGGCGGGTCTTGTCAGATGACGATCGTGACCCTTGCCACCCGAACAAGGCACCCGACTGAGCGCCACCCTTGAGGTAGGAGGCCGACGCACCTGGCCAACGCCCTCTTATGCCGTGTGGTCGGTCTGGTCTTGCGCCTGAAGCAGGCGCAGCGTCGCGGGTATGACTTCGTTCGATGAGCTTCTTGGAGCGACGCCCGGCGCTGGGACCGTCGGTGGAGACGTCCTGCTGTTGGCGACACTCGCCTACCTGGCCCGGTACAAGGGTGACTCGCGCATGCACACCGAGTCGGATCTGCGGATCTACCTGACCTGGTGCGCCGAACGGCACCTGGAGCCCTTGGCGGTACGGCGCGCGCATGTGGAGATGTACGTGCAGTGGCGGCAGGAGGTCCGCCGGTTCCGGCCCTCGACCGTGTCCCGGCGACTATCGGTGGTGGCCGGCTTCTACCGCACCTGCGTGATCGACGGGATCCTGGAACACTCGCCCGCCGACCACGTCCGACGCCCCAACGTCCCACCCGAATCGCCCACCCTCGGGTTGTCACATCTGCAGTTCGAGGCCCTGCTGTCGGCCGCACGTGCCTCAGCCAACCCCAACGACTTCGCGCTGGTCGCGATGCTCGGGCTGCTCGGGCTGCGGATCTTCGAGGCCACCAGCGCTGACATCGACGACCTGGGCGAAGAACACGGCCACCGAGTCCTGCGCGTCGTCGGCAAGGGCACCCGGACCGTGCTGATACCTCTCCCGCCGGCAGCCGGCAGAGCCATCGACCACGCCACGGGTGAACGGAGGGCCCGGCCGATCCTGCTCAACACCCGCGGGGCCCAGATGCATCGGCACGCCGCCACCCGCCGCCTGCGCCGGCTCGCCGCCAAATCCGTCGTCCGGTTGCCGCGGATGCACCCGCACATGCTCCGCCACACCTTCGTGACCACCATGCTCGACGTCGGCGTCGACCTGCGCGACGTGCAGGTTCGCAGCACGCCACGCAGACCCGCGCACCACCATGCGCTACGACCGAGCCCGCAACAACCTCGACCGCCACCCCAACTACATCCTCGCTACCTACATGGCCTCCGGCACCCGAACCAAGAAGAAGCTGCCCCGTATGTCCCGGTCCACCGAATAGCAAAAGAGCTGCCATTGCTGGAGCAGCAGATTATACAAGGAGAGGCGAAACCACCCAAAACGGCAAATCGTTACAGCGGCTTCGACAACTCGGTCAGCGCCGCTCGGCTCCCACTGCGGCCCCGGCCGTTTGGCGCAATGCGTCCCTTGGTCGTTGCCGCGCCGCCGGTCGGCCAGGAAGTGACCGTGAGCCCGCCGTAGCGGCACCCGTTGGCGCCGACGACTACCATGGAGACAGTCGACAAGAATCTTGTGACTCTTCATGCCTACAGTGCAACTCAATGGGAAATGACCGAATATGTTTGTGGTATGGATGAGGAGCGTGTGACGGCAGTTAAGCGGCGCAATCCGGTCCTGACCTGGTTGGTCTGGCCGCTCATCACTCTTGGGATCTATTACTTTGTGTGGTGGTACAAGATCAACCGAGAAGCACGCGACTCGAGCGTGGAGGTAAGCCCAGGCCTGGCCCTACTGGCTGTCCTCATCGGGTGGGTCATCATCGTGCCGCCCTACATCTCCATCTTCCGGACGGGTGAGCGGATTGCGCGCATGCAGGACTCGGCCAACCAACGGCCCTCCTGTAACGGCTGGATCGGGCTGATCTTGTCGTTCTTCTTTGGGCTCCATGCGCTCTACTACCAAATCGAGCTGAACCGGATCTGGGAGCACGAATCCAAGCATCCATCCCCTAGCAAGCAGCACTGACGCAGGGGCAGCACCGACCGGTGACGGCCAGCATGACGAGCAGGTCTCGAGGGCCCCGTTGAGCCGCATGGCGGGCCCGCGCCGCCGGCGCGTTGGTGTCAGCGACGGCCCCCAGCGCCAGCATCGGCAGCGACGTTGGACGACGCGTCGGCACGGGCCCGGACGAGCCGCCGCGATCGCTCCCCACTCTCCACGCGATCAAGTGTGCTCTCACCCTCGTCGTCGACACCAACCCAATCCGAGCCGGGCCGAGACGCCCGGATTGCGCATGTAGCGCGTCAGATGGGTCCTCAGCATGGCCGGGACAACCGTTGGGTCGACGCCGGACAGCTGCGAGTACTGGTCACCAGCATGGAGATCCGGGTCTCTGGTGGCTGCCTCGGCTTGTTCGCCGGGGAAGGTCGGCTTCGGAAATGTCAGAGCCGTCGTCGATGCTGGGAAGGTAATCAGTGGCTCGTGCCCATCCATCTCGCGAACGCCGTCGTACCGTAGCGTCGCTGACCGCCGAGTTCCCCTGGGCGCAGTACGGCGTGTAAGAGTTCATGGGCCTCTGGGATCTCGTCGCCGTTGCACCGGTGCGGGCGTCCTCTTCTGCCGCAAATGGAGCGTGCAGCTTCCGCTTGTGCCGCATAGTGCAGTGGAGTGCTGCACTGGCGGTTGTAAAAGATCTTTAACAGATCCCCTGTTCACAACGTTGTCGCCACCGATGGGAGGACTGCGGTCCCAGCTCTGTTCACGGCGTGTGACACCGTGTTCCTCGGGGGCGGTGCGCGTCACCGGGTCGAGAAGCGCATTTCCGGCGTCGGCTTTGCTGGTTGCGGCTGCCGCAGCCCCCTGGTTGGCGGACAGGCCCGCGTTCGCACGTAACACGTCCAGGACAGCGCGCCGCGCGCGTCAGACAGGGTCCCCGGGTTGAGACCGGCCAGGCGGCGCAGGACGCGGTTGGTCACGTTGTCGGCGTACAGGCAGACGTGCACATCCGCGTGCGAATGAACACGTCCAACGCGATGGGCGTCCCGGTGCTCGCCGACCTTGGCTTGCGGACGGACTCAGCCGGTCACGGGCCGCCGGCGTCCACACCGGGG
>NZ_BCQQ01000131.1 GCF_001552155.1 Actinomadura formosensis NBRC 14204
ATGGGGCCGCCGCCGGCGCCGATGGGGCCGCCGCTCGGCGGTCCTGGGCCGCGCCCGATGGCCGGCTACGGGATGCCGCCCGGCGGCGCCGGGCCCAACTGGGCGCCCGTCCCGGCGATGCCGCCCGCCTCGCGCGGCGGCCCGGGCCTCGGGCTCCTCGCCGTCATCGCGCTGATCGTCGCGCTCGTGGCGGGCGCGGTCGGCGCCGGGATCGGCGTCATCGCGACCAACGACGACGACGGCGGCGGCTCGGTGAGCCTCGGCGGCAGCAACAGCAGCGACACCAAGGTGCAGGCCCGCCCACCGGACTCGGTCGCCGGCGTCGCGCAGCGGGTGCTGCCGAGCGTCGTCATGATCCGCGTGCAGTCCGCGCAGGGCGAGGTCGGCGGGACCGGCTTCATCGTCAACGGCGGCTACGTCGTCACCAACAACCACGTGGTGGCCGGTGCCGGCGGCGGGCAGATCCAGATCGTCTTCAACGACAAGAAGACGCTGCCCGCGACCGTGAAGGGCGCCGACCCGAGCTCGGACGTCGCGGTGCTCAAGCCGGAGGGCCAGCACTCGCTGCCGCCGCTGCCGGTCGGCGACTCCAGCAAGATCGCCGTCGGCGACCCGGTGATCGCGATCGGTTCCCCGCTCGGCCTGCAGGGCTCGGTCACCACCGGCATCGTCAGCTCGCTGAACCGGGCCGTGCCGACGCGGGGCGAGGGCGGCGCCGACGCGTCCTACCTCAACGCGATCCAGACCGACGCGGCGATCAACCCCGGCAACTCGGGCGGGCCGCTGGTGGACGCGCAGGGCCGCGTGATCGGCATCAACACCGCGATCGCGACGCTCGGCGGCCAGTCGCTGAACGGCGAGACGCAGAGCGGCAGCATCGGCCTCGGCTTCGCCATCCCGATCAACCAGGGCCAGCGGGTCGCCCAGGAGATCATCCGCACCGGTAGCGTCCGCAAGGCCAAGCTCGGCGTGCTGCCCGACCCCCGCTACCAGCAGGGCGGCGCCCGGATCATGCCGCAGCCGGTCAACGGGCAGGACCCGGTGACCAAGGGCGGCCCGGCCGACAAGGCGGGCCTCAAGCCCGGCGACGTGATCACCAAGGTGAACGACAAGCCGATCGAGGACGCCACCGACCTGATCGCGCAGATCCGCAGCCGCGCCCCCGGCGACCGGGTCACGATCACCTACGAGCGGAACGGCAAGGAGAGCACCGCCCAGGTGACGCTGGGCGCCGACTAAGCCGGCACGGATGTTCAGGCCGGGTTCATCCCGGCTGGGGATACGCTGAGGGGGACCGGCCCGCCAAGGGCCGGCCCCCTGGCTGCTTGTGGAGGACGGGTGTTCGACGTCGGACTCGGTGAGATGGCGGTGCTCGTCGTCCTCGCCCTGGTCATCTTCGGGGACAAGCTGCCGCAGGCCGCGGGGCAGGCGGGACGGATGCTGCGGCAGTTCCGCCAGATGGCCGACAGCGCCAAGGCGGACCTGCAGGAGGGGCTCGGGCCGGAGTTCAAGGACTTCGACATCAACGACCTCAACCCGAAGACGTTCGTCCGCAAGCACCTGCTGGAGGACGACGACACCTACCAGGCCAGGAACGGATCCGGCCTGTTCGACGACGAGCCGTCCCACACCCCGTCCTACGCCCCCACCCTCGACCACGGCGAACGCCCGCCCTTCGACACCGAGGCGACCTGAGCGCACACGAGAAAAGGCCCCGCTGGCGTCCGGCGGGGCCTTTCCCGTCGTGTGTCAGCGGCCCTTGGGGGTGATGCCGAGGGACATGCCGGCGAGGCCGCGGCTGCGGCCGGCGAGCCTGTCGGCGATGGTGCGCAGCTCCTTGGCGGCGCCGGCGTCGGGGTCGGCGAGCACCAGCGGGACGCCGTTGTCGCCGCCCTCGCGCAGGCGCGGGTCGATCTGCACCTGGCCGAGCATGGGCACGCGGGTGCCGAGCGTCCGCGTCAGCGCGTCCGCGACCGTCTGGCCGCCGCCCTCACCGAAGATGTGCTGCTGCTCGCCGCAGTGCGGGCACGCCAGGTACGACATGTTCTCGATGACGCCGACGACCTGCTGGTGGGTCTGCGCCGCGATCGCGCCGGCCCGCTCGGCGACCTCCGCGGCGGCCTGCTGCGGGGTCGTCACGACGAGGATCTCCGCGGACGGCAGCAACTGCGCGACGGAGATCGCGATGTCGCCGGTGCCCGGCGGCAGGTCCATCAGCAGGATGTCGAGGTCGCCCCAGTAGACGTCGGAGAGGAACTGCTGCAGCGCGCGGTGCAGCATCGGCCCGCGCCACACGACCGGCTGGTTCCCGGCGGTGAACATGCCGACCGAGATCACCTTCACCCCGTGCGCGGACGGCGGCATGATCATGTCTTCGACCTTGGTGGGCGCGCTGTCCACGCCCAGCATCCGCGGCACCGAGTGGCCGTAGATGTCGGCGTCCACGACGCCGACCTTGCGGCCCTGCGCGGCCAGCACGGCGGCCAGGTTGACGGTCACCGACGACTTGCCGACACCGCCCTTGCCGCTCGCCACCGCGTACACCTTGGTCAGCGAGTTCGGCTTGGCGAACGGGATCTCCTTGGCCGGCTGCCCGCCGCGCAGCTTGGTCTGCAGGTTCTTGCGCTGCTCCTCGCTCATCACGTCCAGCTCGACGTGCACCGAGGTGACGCCGTCGAGTTCGGAGACGGCCTCCGTGACGCGTTTGGTGATGGTGTCCTTCATCGGACATCCGGCCACGGTCAGGTAGACGCCGACGCGGACGGTGCCGTCCGCCTCGATGTCGATGTGCTTGACCATGTCGAGCTCGGTGATGGGCTTGTGGATCTCAGGATCGTTCACCGTGGCGAGAGCCTCGGTCACCCGCTCGGTCGTCAACTGGGAGGCCATACGCCCATGGTATGGACCCGAAGCCCTCACCTGCCAATCAGGGTGTCGGGCCTCACATGCCGGGTGCGTCTCCATCGCGCCCGGCACCGGCCCGCCGTACGATCGGTCCGTGACTAGCGGTACCCTCTCGGCCGCCGAGCTGGTCGTCTGGCGGACGATGCTGCGGGCGCAGGCGCGGATCTCCCGCCGCCTCCAGGCCGACCTGCTGGCCCGGCACGGCCTCGCGCTCGGCGCCTACGACGTCCTCACGCACCTCGGCGAGGTACCGGGCGGGCGGCTGCGGATGAACGACCTCGCCGACCGCGTCCTGCTGTCGCGCAGCGGCCTGACCAGGCTCGTCGACCGGATGCAGCGCGACGGGCTGGTGAGCAGGCAGTCCTGCGCGGACGACGCCCGCGGCCTGTACGCGGTCCTCACGGCCGCCGGGCGGGACCTGCTCGCCGCCGCCACCCCCACCTACCGGCAGGGTGTCCAGGACTACGTGCTCAGCCGCCTGGACGAGTCCGACCTGCGCGCCCTCGGACACATCCTGGACAAGCTCGCCGACGAGAAGATCCCCGCCTAGGGGAGGTGCTCCTTCGCGTCCTGTTCTTTGATGATCTGCTGGAGCTCGGAGCGCAGGAAGTCGCGGGTGACGACCTCGCTCAGCGCGATCCGCAGCCCGGCGATCTCCCGGGTCAGGTACTCGGTGTCGGCGATGCTGCGGTCGCTGCGGGTCCGGTCCTGCTCGTACTGGACGCGGTCCCGGTCGTCCTGCCGGTTCTGCGCGAGCAGGATCAGCGGTGCCGCGTAGGACGCCTGGAGCGACAGCATCAGCGTCAGGAAGATGAACGGGTACGGGTCGAACCGCAGGAACGGCGGGGCGAACACGTTCCAGCCGAGCCACACCGTGACGAACACGGTCATGTAGACGATGAAGCGGCCCGTCCCCAGGAACCGCGCGATCCGCTCCGACAGCCGTCCGAACGAGTCGGGGTCGTAGTGGATCCGGGGCAGCAGCGTGCGGCGGATCTCCCGCGGCTGGTCCAGGCGCGCGGTCATCGGGCGTGTCGTCATCATGTCGTCCCCCGCAGGGCTTCTTCCTCGGGATCGGCGGGCCACTCGGCGCTCGTGTCCATCGCGGTCTCCCGCCAGTCCTCGGGCAGCAGATGGTCGAGGACGTCGTCGATCGTCACCGAGCCGAGCAGATGCCCGTTCTCGTCCACGACGGCGCCCGCGACCAGGTTGTAGGTGGCCAGGTACCTCGCGACCCCTTGCAGCGACAGTGTGGGACGCAGCGGGTCCAGTTCCGTGTCCACGATGCCGCTGACGAGCGTCGGCGGCGGCTCGCGCAGCAGCCTCTGGAAGTGGACGGTGCCGAGGTAATGGCCGGTCGGTGTCGCGGTCGGCGGCCGGCACACGTACACCTGCGCGGCGAGTGCCGGGTTCAGGTCGGGCCGGCGGATCAGCGCGAGCGCCTCGGCGACCGTCGCGTCCGGCGGGACGACCAACGGATCGGTGGTCATCAGCCCGCCCGCCGAGTGGTCGGGGTAGGTGAGCAGCCTGCGCAAGGGCGCCGCCTCCCGCGGTTCCATCAGCGTCAGCAGCCGCTCCCGCTGCTCGGCCGGCAGCTCGCCGAGCAGGTCGGCGGCGTCGTCGGGGCCCATCGCCTCCAGCACGTCGGCGGCCCGGTCCACGTCCAGCTTGCCGAGGATCTCGATCTGGTCGTCCTCGGGCAGTTCCTCCAGGACGTCGGCGAGCCGCTCGTCGTCCAGCGCGACCGCGACCTCCGTGCGCCGCTTCTCCGGCAGCTCGTGGACGATGTTGGCGAGGTCGGCGGGTTTCATCCGCTCGAACGCGGCGATCAGCCCGGCGGCGCCCTGCCCGTGCTCGACGGCGGAGAACCCCTCGACGGCCTCCCAGTCGACGACCAGGCTCTCCCCGCGTTTGCGCAGGCCGCGTCCCGTCCGGCGGCGGACGGCGACCTTGGTGACCAGCCAGTCCCGGGTGCGGGTCGGCTCCATCGCCACGTCCACGACGGAGACCGGTTCGCCCGAGTCGCGCAACCGGACGGTCCGGTCCAGCACCTCGGCGATGACCAGCGTCTCCGACTCGCGTTTCTGGAACCTGCGCACGTTGAGCCGCCCGTCGAAGACGATCGCGTCCGCCTCGATCACCGTCACCCGCGTGATCGGCAGGAACACCGCACGCCGTGACGCGACCTCCACCACCAGCCCGAGCACCCGCGGCGGTCGCGGCACCAGCCGCAGCGCGACCACGACATCGCGGACCCTGCCGACCTGGTCACCGGCCGGATCGAACACCGCGACGCCCGCGAGCCGGGCGGTGAACACCCGTGTCGGAGCTCCACTCATGGCCAGGACAGTACCCATGATCGCTCCGCCAACCCGGACCCGGCATGTCACATCGGACTCTTCGGGCATCGCTGTCCGGGGGGACGCCCCCGCACCGCCCGCCGGGAACGCCGGTCATGTCACATCTCCTGCGCCGGTCTCGTCTAAGAGGGCATGAAAGGGTTGACGACGATGACGGACGTCTTCGAGGAGCACCGGAACCTGCTGTTCTCGGTGGCCTACCGCATGCTCGGCACGGTGGCCGACGCCGAGGACGCCGTGCAGGACGCCTGGCTGCGCTGGTCGTCGGGCGACCGGTCCGGCGTGGCCGAGCCCAAGGCGTATCTCGTCCGGATCACCACCAATGTCGCGCTCGACCGGCTGCGGTCGGCGCAGGCGCGGCGCGAGACGTACGTGGGGCCGTGGCTGCCGGAGCCGATGCTGACCTCCCCGGACATCGCCGAGGACGCCGAACTGTCGGAATCGGTGTCGATGGCGATGATGGTCGTCCTGGAGACGCTGAGCCCGCTCGAACGGGCCGTCTTCGTCCTCAAGGAGGTCTTCGGCTACCCCTACGCGGAGATCGCGCGGGCGCTGGACCGCTCGGAGGCGTCCGTGCGGCAGCTCGGCACCCGGGCCCGCAAGCACGTGGAGGCGCGGCGTCCCCGCTTCGAGGCCGGCGGCGCCGAGCGGCGCGCCGCGACCGAGCGGTTCCTGGACGCCATGCTCGGCGGCGACATCAACCGGCTCATGGAGGTCCTCGCCCCGGACGTCGCGCTGTGGACGGACGGCGGCGGCAAGGTCAAGGCGCCCCGCCGGGCGATCTTCGGCGCCGACAAGGTCGGCCGCTGGCTCGCCGCGGTCCACGGCCGCCCCTACAAGGGCGTCGAGCCCGCCGACATGGGCGTCCGGCGCGTCGACATCAACGGCGAACCCGCCCTCGTCCTGGACGGCCCGAACGGCCCGATCAGCACCATCACCGCGGACGTCGACGCCTCCGGCCGGGTCCTGGCCATCCACCTGGTCGCCAACCCGGACAAGCTCCGCTCCGTCTCCGAAGGCCGCCGGCTCCCGATGTGACCTACCGGTCGGCCTGCCGGCGTTTGCCGCCGAACATGCGCGGCGGCGCGCCGGCGGTCGTCGCCGGCGTCGGGACCGGGCGGACGGTCGCGTACCCGTCCTCCGCCTCCACGGTCTCGTCCGCCGGGGTCAGCCGGACGATCCACGACTCGGTCGTCCACCTGTCCACCTGGCCCTCGTGGGCGCGGGCGTTCAGGCGCTCCTTCGCGAGCAGCGGCGTCACGGCGTCCCACAGCTCGGAGCCGGGCCGCACCACCTCGGCGTCGGCGACGAAGGAGATGAGCCGCCCGCCCTTGTCCTTGCTGCGGATGATCACCGTCACGTGCGCGGACTCGGCCAGCCCCGGCAGCGGCTGCTCGCCCTCGCCGCCGGTCAGCACGTAGGCCGAGCCGTCGTACCACACATGCCAGGCGGCCCGCGGCTGCGGCAGGCCGGGCAGATCCAGCCACAGCAGGCCCGATTTCTTGGCCGCTTCCTCCACCAGCGCCCTGTTCAACCCCATATCCCGGAGGATCTCACACCCGAGTGGATAGCATCCGGCCATGCGTTCTCGACGTACCACCCTCGCGGTCCCGGGCAGCAGTCCACGCTTCATTGAGAAGGCGCAGGGCCTCCCGGCCGACGAGATCTTCCTCGACCTGGAGGACGCTGTGGCGCCGTCCGCCAAGGAGGACGCCCGCAAGACCGTCGTCGCCGCGCTCAACGACGGCGACTGGTCCGGCAAGACCAGGGTGGTGCGCGTCAACGACCTGGACACGCGCTGGGCCTACCGGGACGTGATCGAGGTCGTCGAGGGCGCCGGCGCGCGCCTGGACGCGATCATGCTGCCCAAGGTGGCGGACGCCACCCACGTCCAGTGGCTGGACCGGCTGCTGACCCAGATCGAGCGGGCGATGGGCCTGCCCGTCGGCGGCATCGGCATCGAGGCGCAGATCGAGGACGCCCGCGGCATGGTCCACGTCGACGCGATCGCCGCGTCCTCGCCCCGGCTGGAGGCCCTCGTCCTCGGACCGGGCGACCTCATGGCGTCCCTCAACATGAAGACCCTCGTCGTCGGTGAGCAGCCGCCCGGTTACACCGAGGGGGACGCCTACCACCACATCCTGATGCGCATCCTGATCGCCGCCCGCGCCAACGACCTGCAGGCCATCGACGGGCCCTACTTCAACATCCGCGACGTGGACGCCTTCACCCGCGTCGCGCAGCGCTCCGCCGCCCTCGGCTACGACGGCAAGTGGGTCCTGCACCCGTCCCAGATCGAGGCGGGGAACGCGGTGTTCTCCCCGTCCCAGGAGGACTACGACCGCGCCGAGCTGATCCTCGACGCCTACGACGACTCCCTCCGCTACGGCCGCGGCGCCGCCCGGCTCGACGACGAGATGATCGACGAGGCGTCCCGCAAGATGGCTCTCGTCATCGCCGCCAAGGGCCGCGCCGCCGGCCTGGCCCGCACGAAGCGCTTCGAACCGCCGGGGAACTGACGCACCCTACGATTCGTCCTGGTAAGCGACGGTTCACGGGGAGGGGTCAGCGGTGTCAGAACCAGCGGAGAGTAACGGCTGGACGCCCCCGGACCCGGGCCTCCCGCCGTCCGGCCCCGGCGGGCCGCACTCCCCGCGGCGGCCCGAAGAAGCGGCCCAGGCCGCAGATCGGCCCCGGCCGCCGAACCCGGCATGGCCGTCCGGTGACGGCCGGCCGTCCGACCCGGGCAATCCGTATGCTCCGCAGCAGCCCTCCGGATGGCCGCGGCAGTACGAGGGGTACGGGGTCGCGGCCGGACATGTGCCGGGGACGCCGTACTGGGAGGGGGCGCCGGGGTATCCGCAGGGGTGGGAACCCGGCCTTTACGGGGCGGGGCCCCCGGTCAAGCGGGCTCGGACGGTGGAACTTCCGGAGGGGCGGCCGTTCCACCAGGTGGCGCGCAATGAGGCGCACCGGTGGTGGCGGCCGCTGGTGGGGAGCCTGGCGATCCTCGTCATCGGGATGGGGCTGGCGATCCTGCTGATGCTCGTCGGGGCGATCGTCCAGGCGGTGGTCACCGGCGACGCCCCCGACACCGGGACGGGCGTCGACTCGATCTTCGGGAACAAGACGGCCGACCTCGCGTTCAACCTGGGCTCGCTCGCGCTGTTCCTGCCGGTGGCGCTGGGCGTGGCGTGGCTCGTCCAGCGGCGCCGGCCGGGCACGCTGTCGTCGGTCGAGGGACGGCTGCGGTGGCGCTGGATGCTGGTGTGCTCCGGCCTGGCGGTCCTGTTCTGCGTCGTGTCGTACGGGACGTCGATCGTGGCGGCCCTCGCGCTGGACGAGCAGTCGAGCGGTGCCGAGCACTGGGTCGGGTGGGGGAGATTCCTGGCCCCCGCGATCGTGATCGTCCTGCTGGTGCCGTTCCAGGCGGCGGCCGAGGAGTACGTCTTCCGCGGCTGGCTGCTCCAGGCCGTGGGCGCCTGCACGCTGGAGAACGCGAGGGGACGGGTCGGAAGAGCGTTCAGCACCGTGTTCCGCACGCCCTGGCCCGGCATCGTGGTCGGGTCCGCGCTGTTCACGGCCGGGCACGGCTACACCAGCTGGGGGATCCTCGACATCTTCCTGTTCGGCGCCATCGCGGCGTGGCTGGCCGTGCGGACGGGCGGGCTGGAGTCCAGCATCGCGCTGCACGTGTTCAACAACCTGATGGCGTTCCTCCTCCCGGCCGCGGTCGGCAAACTGGACATGGAGCAGGGCAGTGTGCCGTGGCAGGCCGTGGCCGCCGACGTGATCCCGATGCTCCTCTACGCGCTGGCGGTCGTCTGGCTCGCACGGCGCATGCGGCTCCGGAACGTCACGGCCGGGCACGACGCGCCGGCCGAGGCACCCGGGCCGGTCCCGGTGTCATAGGCCCGGTGTCATGGGCCCGCCGTCACAGCAGGCCCCACAGCGCGAGCGCGTCGAGGAGCCCCGGCGTGACCGGGAGGGCGCGGAGGTCGTCCGGGGCCGCCCAGCGCACGTCGGACGCGTCGTCGCCCGCGCGGAGCGTCCCCCCGGTCACGGTCGCCGTGTAGTCGTGGATCTCGTAGGTGGCGCCGTCCGGCCCGGGACGTTCGACGGTTCCGGCGAGGGCGCCGACGAGGACGTCGAGGCCGGTCTCCTCCTTGATCTCCCGTGCGACGGCCTCCGGATCGTTCTCGCCGGGCTCGACCCGCCCGCCCGGAATGGACCACAGGCCCTCCCCGGGCGGGCGCCCGCGCCGCACCAGGAGGAGGCGCCCGTCACCGTCGTGCACGATGCCGCCGACGCAACGTATTCGCATGACCCCATTTTGTCGCGCCTTTTCCAGGCGGCGGCCCCGCTGCCTTGACGATTCGGGATGTTGCCGCGCAGTGTGGAGTGTCATGAAGGCGGAGCCCACGTGCCCGCGCTGCGCGGGCCCTCTGCGCGCGCCGAGTCTCTGGTCCAGCGACTGGAACTGCGACGTGCACGGCGCCGTACTGCCGAGGCAGCCGTCCAAGCGGCCGGGACCGGACGGGCTGGCCGCCGTGCTGCGCGACGCGAAGATCCCCGTCTGGACGCCCTGGCCCCTTCCCCCTGCCTGGCTCATCACGGGATTCGCCGCGGTCGGAGACGAACGCTCGGGCGCGCGGGCGACGGCCGTCGCGCTGTCCGGGCCGGGGCTGCTGCACGGCCCCGCCGACATGGTGCTGATCGCCGAGGAGCCGGGAATCGGGCTCGGCGCTCACTATGCCGGTCTTGACGGGGCCGATCCCGGCGAGGGGTTCGACCGGAGCCCCCCGCACGTGAAGCTCGACGTCAGCGGGCCGTCCGGGGCCTGCGGGCATTCCGTCTCCCTGTGGGCGGTCGGCACCGAACCCGACCGCGCCGTGTACGTCGGCGAGGCGATGGGCAACTGGCTGTGGGTGGTGCTGTGGCCCGCCGAGGCCGGAGTCCTCATGCTGGAGAGCCAGAAACTCCTCGACCTGCGCGAACCGGGCATGGAGCTCGATCTCCCCTACGGCGCCCACAGCCCGCGGCTCGACGACTGATGCGGATCGACCTGCACAGTCACAGTGACGTGTCCGACGGCACCCGGCCGCCCGCCGAGGTCGTCCGGCGGGCACGGGCGAACGGCCTGGACGTCCTCGCGCTGACCGACCACGACACCGTCGCCGGATGGGACGAGGCCACCGCCGCGCTCCCGGACGGCCTGACGCTCGTCCCCGGCATCGAGCTGTCGTGCCGGCAGGACGGCCGCAGCCTGCACATGCTCGGCTACCTGTTCGACCCGGAGCATCCGCCGCTCGCCGCCGAACTGGTCCGCATCCGCGGCGACCGCGTGATCAGGGCGCAGGGCATGGTGGACCGGCTCCGCGACCTCGGCGTGCAGGTCGGCTGGGACACGGTCCGCGCGCTGGCGAAGGGGGAGGCGGTCGGACGTCCGCACATCGCGCGCGCCATGGTGGCGGCCGGCGCGATCACGACACCGGACGAGGCGTTCACGCCCCGGTGGATCGCGCAGGGCGGCCGCGCCTACGTCGAGCGGTACGCGCTGGACCCGGTGCGGGCGATCCGGCTCGTCCGGGAGGCCGGGGGAGTGTGCGTGCTGGCGCACCCGCGGGCGCGGCGCCGCGGATACGTGTTCGAGGACGGGGTGATCGAGCGGCTCGCCGCCGCCGGGCTCGCCGGGATCGAGGTCGACCACCCCGACCACGCCCCCGAGGACCGCGCTCACCTACGCGACCTGGCCGCCGCGCTCGGCCTCGCCGCGACCGGGTCCAGCGACGACCACGGGGCGCTGACCGGCGACCGGCTCGGCGCCGAGACGACCGCGCCGGACGCCTTCGAGCGGCTCGCGGAGGCCGCGTCCGGCGGTGATCTCCGTGTGCCGGATCGGGGCCGCGAAGCACGGTAGGGTGCGTTGCGTGGACGCGCGCATCGAACAGGTGGTGACGTCGGGGACGCTCGCCCTGGACGACACCGAGTACGACGTCGAGAACAACACCTACATCGTCGGTGACGACGACGAGGTCATCGTGATCGACCCGGCGTACGACGCCGAGACCATCCTCAATGAGGTCGGCGACCGCGAGGTCATGGCCGTCATCCTGACCGACGGCAACGAGCACCACCTCAGCGTGGTGCTGGAGGTCGCCGCCGCCGGTGAGGAGGACGAGGACGACTGGGCCCCGATCGCTTTGCACCGCGCCGACCGGCTGCTGTGGCGCGACTACTTCGGCCGCCTCGCCAAGGAGGAAGAGGACGAGGACGACGCCAAGGCGCTTCGCTCCCTCGAACCCGACATCTGGCTGGAGGACGGCGGCGTCTTCGAGATCGCCGGGGCCCAGCTGGAGATCGTGCACACCCCGGGCCACACGCCCGGCGCCGTCTGCGTGATCAGCGAGCAGCTCGGCCTGCTGTTCTCCGGCGACACCCTGCACCGCGGCCGTCCCGGCTCGGTCGGCGGCGTCTACGAGGACCTGCGGGCGCAGCTCAACTCGATCGGCGCGCTGCTGACCCCGCTGCCGAAGGACCTGCGGATCCTGCCCGCCCAGGGCGAGGAGACCACGGTCGGCGACGAGGACGCCCGCTGGGAGACCTGGGGCTCGCTGGCCCAGGAGAGCGACGACTGACCGATGCCCGGAGCGGAGCAGTTGGGCTTTGACGGGATGCCCCGGCGGCTGTACGCGTGCACGCCGTCGCGGCTGAACACGTGGCTGGACTGCCCGCGCCGCTACCGGATGACGTACCTCGATCGTCCGATGCCGCCGAAGGGGCCGCGGTGGGCGCACAACAGCGTCGGCGTGAGCGTGCACAACGCGCTCGCCGGCTGGTGGCGGCTGCCCGCCGGTGAACGCACCCCGGAGGCCGCCGGGCGGCTGCTGGTCCGGGGCTGGCTGACGGACGGTTTCCGCGACGAGGCCCAGTCGGCCGAGTGGCGTGAACGGGCCCGGGAGATGACCGAACGGTACGTCGCGGGCCTCGATCCGTCCGACGAGCCGATCGGCGTCGAACGCACGGTCGCGACCCGCACCGACCGGATCGCCGTGTCGGGACGCATCGACCGGCTGGACGCCCGCGGTTCCGAACTCGTCGTCGTCGACTACAAGACGGGCCGGCACGTCCTCACCGCCGACGACGCCCGGGGCTCCCTCGCTCTGGCGATCTACGCGGTGGCGGCGGCCCGCGTCCTGCGCCGCCCGTGTCACCGGGTCGAGCTGCACCACCTGCCGTCCGGCGAGGTCGCGGTGTGGGAGCACACCGACGAGTCGCTGGCCCGCCACCTGCGCCGCGCCGAGCAGATCGCCGCCGAGGCCGCCGCCGCGGACGAGGCGTACCGGGGCGGCACGGGCGAGGAGCTGTTCCCGCCGCGTCCGGGCAACCTGTGCTCGTGGTGCGACTTCGCCCGCCACTGCCCCGAAGGCCGGGAGGCGGCCCCCCGCAAGGAACCCTGGGCGGCCCTCGTCCCCTAGGACGGCGTGGGGGCCTTCCTCGCGGGCCACCGGCGCGGGTCCCGGAGCCCGTACAGGCCCCTGCTCAGGTCGTAGCCGTCGGCGGCGAGCCGCTGCCGGGCGCGTTCCAGCATGTCGCGGGTGTTCTTGGCGAACGCGTAGTCGTGCAGCCGCTCGGGCATCGAGTTCATCGCGAGCCGGAACGACTTGAGCGCCGCCGTCGCCGCCGGCCGCGGTACTTCGGGCAGCGCCCCGTACATCCTGCGGGCCCAGTCCGGCAGCGAGTAGTAGCAGAGCGCACCGAACGGGAAGTATCCCGGCTTTCCGGGCGTGAGGAACCTCAGGTTCTCCGGCATCGCCGGCCACATCAGGAACCTGACCGTGGCCGCCGCCTCTTCGGTGACGCGCAGCCGGGGCCGCATCTCGGCGAAGTAGGCCTCCATCTCGGCGACGCTCCCGGGGACGTCCTCGGCGTGGAGCCCCACATACGTCGCGGTGTGGCGCTGCTCGTCCAGGTACTTGTCGGCCATGGCGCCGGTGAGCGGCAGCCCGGCTCGCCGCGCCACCTCCAGGTAGGAGTAGACCTCCGCGCAGTGCACCCACAGCAGCAGCTCCGGCTGGTCGAGCCGCTCCTTCTTGCCGGTGTCGTGGTTCAGGATGCGCAGGCTCCGGTGGATCTGCCGGACGCGGTAGGCCAGCTCGTCGATCTCCTCGTGCGATCCGAACGTGGCCATGCCCACGAAGTCGGCGGTGCGCTGGAGCCGCCCGAAGGGATCCTCCTGGAAGTTGGAGTTCTGCCACACACCCCACATCGCCATGGGGTGCAACGCCTGGAGCATGAGGCCGCGCACCCCGCCGACCCACATGGACCGGTCGATGTGCACACGCCACGTGACACTCTCGGGTGGCTGGACGGTCGCCGACATACACACCTCCGCGCGACAAACTGCGGTAAGTGTGTCATTACACGGAGATGCCCGCGACACCGCCCCCCACCTGCCGGGCGAGGCCCGGAGCTCTCAGAGCCCCGGGCCTCGCCCGGCATCCCCGGCGGATCCCGGGTTCACAGTGAATCGTCCCGCACGACCTCCAGATTCAGGAACCGCGGATCGTCACTGCACAACGCCCGGATCTCCTCGGCGATGCGCCGGGTCTCGGGCAGGTCGCTGTTCCGCATCGCCGCGTCGTAGGACGGGAACTCGACGATGTCCACGAAGTGGGACGGGCGGTCGCGGTCCCGGGTGTGCATTTCGTGCGTCGCTGTGCGCTTGCCCTCGGTCGCGGTCGTCCACTCGTCGAACAGCCGGTCCAGCTCCTCCCGGCGGTCGGTCTCGTACTCGATGATCTGCACGAAGCTCATGTGTCTCACCCCTGGGCTGTCGCCTGCTCGTCCTTGAGGAGGTCGCGGATCTCCTTTCGCAGTTCCGGCGTGTCAGTGTGCCCGTGCACCGAGGCCGCGTGCTCGGCGGCGGCGCGGACGACCTCGTCCTCCTCGCCGCTGATGGTGAGCGTGCAGCCCGACTCGCTCGGCATGTCCCTGCAGTCGGCCACCTTGCGCATGGTTCCCCCAGGCAACGTTCCCGCCGCACCACCACATCCGGCACTTCAATCGTGACATATGCCCACGTCAGCGTGAAGACGTGTGCTCACCCGACACGGGGCCGATGTCGCGGTTTCCACGTCCACCTCCGGGATGTGGTGCTCAAGGAGGAGGCGGGCGTAGGGCTCGCACTGGACGAGGTCCGGCATGACCCCACCACAAGGTTCGGTGCGTGGCTTTGTGGTCGCTTACCGTTAGCTGAAGGTGTGTTCCGTGTCGTTCCAGAAGGTGCGAAGGGCGGTGGCGGTGGTTTCGGGGGCGTCCCAGGCGGGGGAGTGCGCGGCGCTGGGAATGACGACCTTGGACGCGTTGAGGCGCTCGGCCATCACGGCCTGGACATCGGGTTCCCAGACGTCGTCGTCCTCGCCGTACAGGACGAGGGTGCGCAGGCCGGAGTCGGCGCAGTGCTTGGCGAGTTCGTCGACGCGGTCCGGGGCGGTGAGGATCTCATCCGCCATGCAGGCGAGGCCCTGCTCGGAGTTGCCGAGCGTGCGGGCCTTGAGGAATGCGATGATCTCGCGCTGGACGCCGCGGCCCGTGTAGTCGGGTTCGAGGGCGAGCATCCAGATCTGCTCCATGCCGAGCTCGGGAATGGCGTCGCGGAGGGCGCGGGCCTTGGCGGCGGCCTGGCCGGTGACGGCGGACGGGCCGGAGCTCATCAGCGTGAGCGAGGCGGGAAGCGCTCCGGACAGGACGGTCTCGCGGCACACCAGGCCGCCGAACGAGTGGCCGACCAGGTGGACGGGGTCGGGGCCGAGGACGTCCAAGAGGGCCGCCATGTCCTCGCCCAGGGCGGCACGGGTGTAGGCGGACGCGTCGTCCGGCCCGATCGACTCGTACTGGCCGCGCATGTCGACGGCGATGACGCGGCGGCCGGACGCGGCCAGGGTCTGCATGACGGCGAGGAAGTCCTCCTTGCTGCCGGTCAGGCCCGGGACCAGCAGCGCGGGAAAGCGTTCGGGCACGCCCGAGCCCGGGAGGGCCTCCAGGGCGGCGAAGGGGCCGCGGGAGGTCTCGATGGTCGTACGGCTCGCGCCGGGGGGCAGACTCAGAAACCGGGGCGTACTCACAGGGAACCAGCCTAGTCAACGGACATCAGTGAAAAAGTTTCGGTGGTAGCGTCACCAGCGTGCCTTCCAAGCCGGCCATCTCCGCGCACCGCCGGGACGAGGCGGGCCTCACCGGGCTCCGTGAGGCCGCCGAGTCGGGTGCCGAGTACGTAGAGATCGACATCAGGCGGACCGGTGACGGACGCCTCGTCGTGCACCACGACCCGCAGGTCGGCGGGCTCCGCCTGAACCGGCTGCCCTACGCGCGCGTCCAGGACCTCGCGCCCCGGCCCGTCCCGCTGGTCAGCGAGGCCATGGAGATCATCGCGGGCCGCGCCATGGGCCATCTCGACCTCAAGGAGCGCGGCTGCGAGCACGAGACCGTCGCGCTGGCCGTCGAGGCGTTCGGCCGGGACGGCTTCGTCGTCACCACCCGCGAGGTCAGCTCGCTGTTCGAGATCAAAAAGAGCTTCCCGGGGGTGCGGACGGCACTGTCGGTGGGACGCAACCTGTGGGAACGCGGTGTCGCGCACGACTTCGCGCCGCTGCGTCTCGTCCACCGCGCGGGCGCCGACATGGTCGCACTCAACCACCGGCTCGCCCGCGTCGGCGTCCTGCGGCAGTGCGGTCGCGCCGGGATACCCGCCATGATCTGGACGGTCAACGCCGAGCCGATCATGCGGCGCTTCCTCGGTGACCCGCGCGTCGCCGTCCTCATCACCGACCACCCCGGGACCGCCCTGAAACTCCGGGACCAGCGTTAGCCGCGGCCCCGTCACGGCGCAGGTAATCCGCACGCCGCCGCCACGGTCATGTCATGCCCGTGACGGCGTATGCGGGGTCACCTGCGCCCGCGGGGCGCCCGGCCCATGGGGATCAGGCCGTTTCGGCGGTTTCGGCCGCGGTGCCGGTCGTGGGCTTGCCGGCGCGGGTGCGGCGGCGGGTCCGGCTGCGCTTGCGCTCGGTGGCGACCGCGTCGACGACGCTCGCGTCCGCGGCGGCCTCGGCCTCCGTCGCGGTCGCCTCGACGGGCTTGCCGGCGCGGGTGCGGCTGCGGCTGCGGCGGCGCGGCCGGGGACGTTCCCGGTCCCGGTCCCGGTCCCGGTCCCGGTCTCGGTCGCGGACGTGGCTGCGGGCCTTGCCGGTCTCGCCGATGTCCTCCAGTTCCTCGGCGTCCAGCCCGGCGCGGCCGTGCCGCTGCTCCTTCGGCAGCGTCCCCTTCGTGCCCTCGGGGATGCCGAGCGTCGCGAAGAAGTGCGGGGACGTCGAGTAGGTCTCCTCCGGGTCGCCGAACGGCAGGTCGAGCGTGCCGTTGATCAGCTTCCACCGGGTGAGGTCGGACCAGTCGACCAGCGTGACCGCGACGCCCCTCTTGCCCGCGCGGCCGGTCCGGCCGATGCGGTGCACGTAGGTGTCGGCGCTGTCGGGGCACTCGTAGTTGACGACGTGGGTGACGTCGTCGACGTCGAGGCCGCGGGCCGCCACGTCGGTGGCCACCAGCACGCCGATCTTGCCGCTGCGGAACGCGCGCAGTGCCCGCTCGCGCTGGCTCTGGCCGAGGTCGCCGTGGACGGCGGCGGCGTCGAAGCCGCGCTGGGACAGGTCGGCGGCCACCCGGTCGCAGGCCCGCTTGGTCTGGCAGAAGACCATGGTCAGCCCGCGGTCCTCCGCCTGCAGGAGACGGGCCAGCATCTCCGGCTTGTCCATCTGGTGGGCCTGGAAGACGTGCTGGACGACCTGCGGCGTCGCGTCCGACTCGGTGGGCGACTCGGCCCGCACGTTGGTCGGGCGGGTCAGGTACCGGCGCGACAGCGCGACGATCTCGCCCGGCATCGTGGCCGAGAACAGCATCGTCTGGCGCTGCGCCGGGATCCGCTCGATGATCCGCTCGATGTCGGGCAGGAAGCCGAGGTCGAGCATGCGGTCCGCCTCGTCCAGCACCAGCACGCCGATCTTGGACAGGTCGAGGTGCTTCTGCTTCACGAGGTCGAGGAGCCGGCCCGGGGTGCCGACGACGACGTCGACGCCCTCCCGGAGCGCGCTGATCTGCGGTTCGTAGGCGCGCCCGCCGTACACCGACAGGACGCGGGTACCGAGCTTGCCGCCGGCGACGAGGAGGTCGTCGGTGACCTGGAGGGCCAGTTCGCGGGTCGGCGCGACGACGAGCGCGCGCGGCTTCTTGCCGCCGTGCTCGATGCGCTGCAGCAGCGCGGCGCCGAACGCGAGGGTCTTGCCGGTGCCCGTGCGGGCCTGGCCGATGATGTCGTGCCCGCCCAGTGCGATCGGCAGGGCGAGTTCCTGGATGGGGAACGCTTCGACGATGCCCTCTGCTTCAAGGGCGTCTGCTATCTCGGGGACGACCCCAAGTTCACGAAAGGTAGTCAGGGCTTTCAGCCTCCAATATGCGGGGTCTCCGCTCCCGGGTGCGGCGCGGCTCGCCGACGTGACTCCGTCCTTGCGGACGTGTCCGCCGTTCCAGTGGCCGCGCGCTCGCGCGGGAGGGACCAGCCGTTGCTCAAATCTCTCGGCGACCGCAGTCAGGGGTTGAAAGCAGTCACTCACTGTGGCTGCGTGCGGTCACACTCCGCGACGCAGTGTACCGACCGTCCGTTGCATACACCAACAGCGATCACTGCACCTAACGTTTCCACGGTTTCGTCTATTCCATGCCCCGTCCGCCAGGCATTATCCGCCGCGGGCGGAGATGCTCCCCGCCACCAGGCCGGGCCCGCCCGGTCGGCCACATCCGGACAGCCCGCGCCCGGACGAGCGGCGGCCGCCACGATGAGCGCGCAGAGTTAGCTCATGAGCGATCCGTCCCCCGCCGAAACGCCGCCGTGGAGCGTCGAGGGCTTCACCGAAGTCCGCGAACTGGGGGCGGGCGCGCAGGGCCGGGTGGTGCTGGCCCGGCACACCGGCTCCGGCACCCCGGTGGCGATCAAGTACCTGAACCGGCGGGACGGGGACGAGCGCGCGATCGAGTCGCTGCGCGCCGAGGCGGTGATGCTCGGCCGGGTGGCCGACCCGCACGTCGTCCGGCTGTACCGGTTCGCGAGCGCCGGGCGAGGGGTCGCCCTCGTCATGGAGGCGGTGAACGGGGTCTCGCTCAAGCGGATCCTGGCCGAGCACGGCGCCCTGGAGCCGGAGGCGGCGCTCACCGTGCTGAAAGGGTCGCTGCTCGGGCTCGCCGCCGCGCACCGGGCCGGCGTGGTGCACCGCGACTACAAGCCCGCGAACGTCGTCGTCCGGGCGGACGGGCTGAGCAAGCTGATCGACTTCGGTGTCGCCGCGCTCGCCGGGGACGGCGGCGGGTCGGGCACCCCCGCCTACATGGCCCCGGAGCAGTGGGAGCGGCGTCCCGCCTCCCCGGCCACCGACGTGTACGCCGCGACCTGCGTGTTCTACGAGTGCATCACCGGGAGGCGACCCTACGCCGGCGACCTGGCCGCACTCGCGGGCGCCCACCTGCGCGCGCCCGTCCCGGTGGACGAGGTACCGGAGGCGCTGCGCGACCTGGTGGCGCGGGGCATGGCCAAGTCCGCCGACGACCGCCCGGCCGGTGCCGCCGGCTTCGTCGCCGAACTCGACGCCGTCGCGTCCTCGGTCTACGGGGCGGACTGGGAGGGGCGCGGCGTGCGGGCGATGGCGGGCGCGGCGGTGGCTCTCGCCGCCGTCTTCCCGCTGGTGGCCGCGGGTCTGGCCCCCGCCGGCGCCGCCGCGGGTGGCGCGGCCGCGGGTGGCGCCGTCGGC
>NZ_BCQQ01000132.1 GCF_001552155.1 Actinomadura formosensis NBRC 14204
CCGAGGCGGGCAGTCCTGCTCGCCGAGCTTTGCTCGGCTTCGCCGGAGGCCCGCAGTGTTGACCCGGGGGGCGACCCCCCGGACCCCCGATGGGGAGCTTCGCTCCCCCTGCCGGTTGCGGCTCGGGGTTGCGTTCAGGTGTTCTCGGGAGAGCCGAGACGGTTCACTCCGTTCACCGAATTTCGCTCGGCTTCGCCATGGCTCCGCACTCCCCGAAGCGGGGAACTGCGCTCTCAGGCTTTATGGGGGCTCGGTGTCCTCTCAGAAACTGCGGGGCGTCCTTTCTGTTCATCGAGCTTCGCTCGGTTTCGCCGAGGGGCTGCCGGCCGGGGTTGTCCTAGGTTTCTCCGGGCGTGTCCGTTGGGCTTCGCTCGCCTCGCTGCGGCTCGCCGTGCCTGCTCTGGGCGGGATGCCGCGCTTTCTCTGCCGCCCGGCGTCGTGGACGAATTCCTGGTGAAGTCTTCCCTGTTTCGCCGAGATTTGCTCTCTGGCCGTGCCTGCGCCGTGGCGTTTCGAAGTCCTCGGGTGTCTCCCGGTGTTTTTCCCGAGGAGCCATGTGCCGGACCCGGAGCCGGGGATTTCCAGTGGCGCGGGGTTCGCGGCGCCTATTCGGATGAGCGATCGGGGGCTGCGGGGGCCGGAACGGGCATCGGGACGGTGGCCGGTGGGGCGAGGTCCCTTCACGTGCAGTTTTGGGGGCGCTCCTCGGGTAGATCGCTTGCGATGGCGGGGAGGGGGCTGCGGCGGCATGGGGATGTTGGTCGTCGGCTATGCCGTCGTGGCGGTTGTCGTGCCGTGGGTGCTGGGGCGGTATCGGCGGGGGATGGCGTGTGCCGCGGCTCTGCTGCCCGCGGCGACGGCCGTGTGGGCGGCCAGCCGGGTGGGACGGGGGGAACTGTCCGCGCGGCTTGCCTGGGCGTCCGATCTCGGGCTGGTGTTCGACTTTCGGCTGGACGCGCTGTCCAGCGTGATGCTTTTGCTGGTCGGCGGGGTGGGGGCCGTCGTCCTGTGTTACGCGGGCTGGTATTTCGAGCGCCCCGAGCCCCTGATGATCGGGACGCTGGTGGCGTTCGCGGGGGCGATGACGGGGCTGGTGCTCGCCGACAACCTGCTCACCCTCTATGTGTTCTGGGAGCTCACGACGCTGAGCTCGTTCATCCTCATCGGGCACCCGCGGCCGGATCGGGCGGCGGACCGGCGGGCGGCCACGCAGGCGCTTTTGACGACCACGGCGTTCGGCCTGGTCATGCTCGCCGGGTTCGTCGTGCTCGGCCAGGCCGGGGGGACGTACCGCATCTCGGCGCTGGTCGCGGACCCGCCGGGCGGTGCCTCGGCGCGGGCCGGTGTCGTCCTGGTGCTGCTGGGGGCGTTCGCGAAGTCGGCGCAGGTGCCGCTGCACGCCTGGCTGCCGGCCGCGATGGTGGCGCCGACGCCGGTCAGCGCCTACCTGCACGCGGCGGCGATGGTGAAGGCGGGCGTCTATCTCGTGGCGCGGCTGGCGCCCGCGTTCGCCGAGGTGGATCCCTGGCGGCCGATGGTGCTGTCCGTGGGGTTGCTGAGCATGCTCGTGGGCGGCGCCGTCGCCCTGCGGCAGGACGATCTGAAGAGGCTCCTCGCCTACGGGACGGTGAGCCAGCTCGGCCTCCTCATGGTGCTGCTGGGGAACGGGACGCGGGTGGCGGCGCTGGCGGGGGTCGCGCTGCTGCTCGCGCATGGCCTGTTCAAGGCGCCGCTGTTCCTGGCCGCCGGCGTCATCGAGCACCGGATGGGGACGCGTCGCGCGGACCGGCTGTCGGGGGTGGGGCGGCGGCTGCCCGTGCTGGCGATCGCCGCCACCGCGGCGGTCGCCTCCATGATCGGCCTTCCGCCGTTCCTCGGGTTCGTGGCGAAAGAGGCCGCCCTTGAGGCGTTCGCCCACGGCGGCCTGGACATCGCTGTTCTCGCCGGGGTGGTGGCGGGATCGGCGCTGACCGTGGCCTACGGGGTGCGGTTCCTGCACGGCGCCTTCGCGGGCGGGACGGGCGAGGAGCGGCCGGCGGACCCGTGGGGGCTGGTCGTGCCGGTCGTGGTGCTGGCCGCCGCGGGCCTGGCGGGCGGGCTCGTTCCGGGGGCGGTGCAAAGAGCGATCGGGCCCTATGCCGGGACTCTGCCCGGAGCGGCCGGCTACGAACTCGCGGCGTGGCACGGGCTCGGGCTGCCGCTCGGGCTGTCCGCGGCCGCCCTCGCCGCGGGCGCCGGGCTGTACGCCGCGTTCGGGCGGTCGTTCCCCGGCAGGTCCACGCGGTGGCGGCTCCCGGATGCGCAGCGCGCCTACGACGCCGTGATCGAGGGGACGCTGGCCGGCGCGCACGCGGTGACACGGCGGCTGCAGATCGGCTCCCTGCCGGTGTACCTCGGCGTGATCGCGCTGATGGTCACGGCGGTGCCGGGCACGGCGCTGGTGGCGGGCCTGATCCGCGGCACCGGGCCGGATCCGCCGGCGGGCGGGCCGCGGGCCTGGGACGATCCGGCGCAGCTCGTCCTGGCGGCGGTCGTGGTCGCCTGCGCGCTGGCGGCGCTGCGGACCGGCGGCCGGCTGTCGGCGGCCGTCCTGCTGTCCGGGGCGGGGTACGGGGTGGCCGGCCTGTTCGTCGTGCAGGGCGGGCCCGATCTCGCGCTGACCCTCGTGGTCGTGGAGACGCTGTCGCTGATCATGCTCGTGCTGGTGCTCCGGCGGCTGCCGGAGCGGTTCCCGCCGCGGCGCCGGACGGTCTCCGCGCGGGCCGCCGCCGCGGTGATCAGCGTCTGCCTCGGCGGGTTCGTCGCGACCTTCCTGGTGGTGGCGGTGCTGAGCCGCAGCGCCGACCCGGTCGGCCCCGGCTACACCCGGCTCGCCGCGCACGAGCGCACGAAGAACGTGGTGAACGCGATCCTGGTCGATCTGCGCGCGCTCGACACGCTCGGTGAGATCGTGGTGCTGGCCGCGGCCGCGATGGGCGTCGTGAGCCTGGTGCTGACCGGGCCGGGGGCGCGCCGACGGTCCCGGGAGGCCCGGGGCGGGACGGGCGGGCGGGCGCAGAGCCGCTGGCTCGCCACGCCGGGCCGTCCGCCGCTCGGCGGTTCGTCGGTCGTGCTGGAGGCGGCGGCGCGCATGCTGACCCCGACGATCCTGGTGTTCTCGGCGTACCTGTTCTTCGCCGGGCACGGCCGTCCGGGCGGCGGTTTCGTCGGCGGGCTCGTGGCGGGCATGGCGTTCGTCCTGCGGTACCTGCCGGGCGGGCGGCGGGAACTCGCCACCGCGCTGCCCGTCCGTCCCGGCGTGCTGCTCGGCGGCGGGCTGGGGCTCGCGGTCGCGGCGGGCGCGTCCGGCTGGGCGTCCGGCGGGGAGTTCCTGGACTTCACGACGCTGACGGCCACGGTGCCGCTCGCCGGGCACGTCAAGGTGCCGACCAACCTGTTCTTCGACGCGGGCGTGTATCTCCTGGTGCTCGGGCTGGTGCTGACGATCCTCACCACGCTGGGCGCGAGCCTGGAGGAACCGGACGTTCCGGACGAGGGGCGGCCATGACCAGTCTCGTCCTCGTGGTGGTGGTCGCCGTGCTGTTCGCGGCCGGCTTCTACCTGCTGATGGAACGGTCCCTCATCCGGATCGTCGTCGGGTTCACCCTGCTCGGGCACGGGGCGAACCTCGTCCTGCTGCTCGCCGGCGGGGCCGCGGGGGCGCCACCGCTGCTCGATGCCACCGGCCCGCGCCCGATGGCCGACCCGTTCCCGCAGGCCATGGTGCTGACCGCCATCGTGATCACCTTCGGGGTCACGGCGTTCCTGCTGGCCATGGCCTACCGGAGCCGGCAGTTGCGCGGTGGGGACGAGGTCCAGGACGACGTTGAGGACCGCCGGATCTGCGCCGAGCGGCACCACCGCGAGCCCCCGGACGCCACGCCGCTGGAAGCGGAGAACCCCGGGCCCGAGGACGGGGCATGAACGTGCTCGTCCCGCTGCCGTTCGCGCTGCCGCTGTTCGGCGCGGCCCTGGCGACGCTCGCCCGCCGCCGGGGAACCTGGCTGCGGGTCCTCGGCCCGCTGGTCGGCGCGGGCGTGGTCGCGGCCTGCGCCGGGCTGGTGGCGGCCGTGGCCCGGGACGGGGTGATCGCCGTCCAGATGGGCGGCTGGGCCGCGCCGCTCGGCATCACGCTCGTCGCCGACAGGCTGTCGGCGCTGCTGCTGGTGGTGTCCGCCACCGTGCTGCTCGCGATCATGCTGCACGCCGTGGGGGAGGGCGCGGGCGGGCTCAGCGAGCACGAGCCGGGCGTGTTCTACCCCGCCTACCTCACGCTGACCGGCGGGGTCTGCCTGGTGTTCCTCGCCGGCGACCTGTTCAACCTCTTCGTCGCGTTCGAGGTGATGCTCGCGTCGAGCTACGTGCTGATGACGCTGACGCCGACCGGGGAACGGGTGCGGGCCGGGATGACCTACACCGTGGTCAGCCTCACGTCCTCGATCCTCTTTCTCACCGCGCTCGGGCTGACCTACGCGGCGACGGGCACGGTGAACCTCGCGGACCTGTCGGAGCGGACCGCGGGCCTGCCGGGGACCACCCGGACCGCGCTCGCGCTGCTGTTCCTCGTGGTGTTCGGCATCAAGGGCGCGATCGTCCCCATGCACCTGTGGCTGCCCGACAGCTACCCGGCCGCCCTCACCAAGATCACCGCGGTGTTCGCCGCGCTGCTGACCAAGGCCGCCGTCTACGCGCTCATCCGCGTCGAGACGCTGGCGTTCCCGCGCGAGCACGGATCATGGCCGATGCTCGTCCTGGCCGCCGGGACGATCATCATCGGCACCCTGGGCGCGCTGACGCACGACGACATCCACCGGGTGTTCTCCTTCATCCTCGTCGGCCACATCGGCTACATGCTGTTCGGGCTGGCGCTGTTCGACGTCGCGGGCCTGACGGGGGCGATCTTGTACCTCGTCCACCACATCGTCGTGCAGGCGACGCTCTTCCTGGTCAGCGACCTCATGCAGGGGCTCACCGGGGAGACGTCGCTGCACCGGCTCGGCGGGCTGGCGGGCCTTTCGGCGTTCATCGCAGTGCTCTTCTTCATTCCCGCGATGAGCGTGAGCGGTGTACCGCCGACGTCCGGGTTCGTGGCCAAGCTCGCCCTGTTCCAGGCGGGTCTCGGTTCCGGGAGCACCCTGGCCTACGCCGTCACCGGGGTGGCCGTGCTGGGCAGCGTCCTCACCCTGATGGCGATGACCCGGATATGGACGCTGGGGTTCTGGCGCCCGCGCCCGCGGGAGGCCGACGAGGCCGCTCACGCGAGGTCGGCGGAGCGCAGGGCCCGCATGGCCGAGCCCTACACGCGCGGCGGTGTGCGGCTCATGCAGTCGGTGACCGCCGTGATGGTCGCCGCGGGGCTCCTCGTCGCCGTGTTCGCGGGGCCGCTCGCGTCCTGGAGCCGGAGCGCCGCGAGCGACCTGGTCGACCGGACCGGCTACCGGCACGCCGTCCTGGACGGAGGGAGCCCGTGACCCCCGCCGTCCGCGCCGCCGTCTCCCGGCTCGGCATGGCCGCGTGGCTGCTCGCCGTCTGGCTGCTGCTGTGGGGACGAGCCGGTGCCCAGATCCTGATCGGCGGCGTCGTCATCGTCGCCATCGTCTACCTGGTGACCCGCCTGCCGGCCGTCCCGACGCTCAAACGGGTACGGCCGCCGGCGCTCGCCTTGGCGGGCTTGGAGTTCGCGTGGGACCTGCTCGTGTCCAGCGTGGTCATCGGCCGGCACGCGCTGCACCGGCCGCGTCAGGTGCGCGGCGCGATCATCGAGGTGAGCGCCCGGACCCGCTCCGAGCTCATCGTGCTCGCCGTCACGGCGAGCATCAGCCTGCGTCCCGGCACGCTGCTGGTCGATCTCGACTGGGAGCGGCACCTGCTGCGCATTCACGCCATGCCGGTGCGTTCTCAGGACGAGGCGGACTCCACGCGCGACGGCGTGCTCGGCACCGAGCGCAGGCTGATGCGCGCCCTCGTGACCTCCGAGGACGCGTTGGAAGAAGACGAATCGACCGGGGAGGATCGATGACCATCGTCTACGCGGTGGCCCTGGCGCTGCTGGGCGCCGCGTTCCTGATGACGGCGGCGCGGCTGGTCCGCGGCCCGTCCACCTTCGACCGGATCATGGCGCTGGACGTCCTGGCCGTCCTGCTGGTGAGCGGCATCGCGGTGCACGCGGCCGCGCGGGGGGAGCCCGCGCACGCCACGATCCTCGTGGTGGTGGCGCTGATGGGCTTCGTCGGCTCGGTCAGCGCGGCCCGTCTGGCGGCGGCGCGGGCGGAGCGCCGCCCGTGAGGGCCGCCGACGCCGTCACCGCCGTGCTGCTGCTCGCGGGGTCCGGCTTCTGCGCGGTCGGCGCGCTCGGCATGCTGCGCTTCCCGGACCTGCTCACCCGGCTGCACGCCGCGACGAAGCCGCAGACGATCGGGCTCCTGCTCGTCCTCGCCGGGGTGGCCCCGCAGGCCGGTCCGGTCACCGCCGTCACCCCGCTGGCGCTGGTCGCGGTCTTCCAGCTGATCACCGCCCCCGTCACCGCCCAGGCCATCGCCGGCGCCGCCTACCGCGCCGGCGTCATCGACCCCGCCACCCTCACGCTGGACGAGTCCGGGCGCGGATCCGGAGCGGGGCCCTGACTCACTCCCCGGTGGCCGGGCCGGCGGTGACGGCCTCGGCGAGCAGGTCCTCCTCGGTGGCGCCGCGCCGCCAGTAGCCGGTGAACGTGACGGCGCGGCGGTCCAGGCCGCGCTCGGTCACCAGGTGCCGGCGCAGCGCCTTCACCATGGCGGACTCTCCCGCGATCCACGCGTACGCGCCGTCCGGGATCGTCGCCGGGCGGACGGCGTCCGGCAGGCCGCCGGGGGAGACCCAGGTGATCTCCGTGCCGGCGGCGGTCGGCAGGTCCCGGCGATCCCCGGGGTGCGGGACCTCGACCCACACCTGGGCGGACGTTCCGGCGGGCAGCCAGGCGAGGTTCCCGGCGATGGCGGGCAGCGCGGTCAGGTCGCCCGCGATCACCACCGGGGCGCCGGGCGGCGGCCGGAAGTCGCAGCCGCCGTTGTCGGGACCGGTCGGGCCGAGGACGGTGACGCGGTCGCCCGCGCTCGCCGCCGCGGCCCACCGGGCGGCCGGCCCGGACGCGCCGCCGGTGTGCAGCGCGAAGTCGATGTCCAGTTCGCCCGGACGGTGGTCGCGGACGGTGTAGGACCGCATGATGCCGCGCTCGGCCGGATCCAGTGCCCGCCAGTCGGCGAACCAGGTGGCGTCCGTGCTGTTCTCCGGCATGACGGGCGCGTCCTGGTGCGGGTGGGGGAGGAACAGCTTGATGCGCTGGTCCCGGCCGCCGGTCGCGAAACCGTCCAGGGCCGTCCCGCCGAACGTGACCCGGACCATGGACGGCCCGAGCCGGGCGGACCGGACGACGTGCAGATCGAAGAACGCGTAGGGGTGGGCCGGGGGCTCGCGGCGGGTGAGGGGACGGGCACCGGTGTTCGGCATGACGGGCGTGCTCCACCATCGACGACGGCGGCCGGAAGATCGGCCAAGAAGAAGTTAGGTTAACCTAACCTAAAATCTCGCGTAGCGGATGTCGCCCGGAACCACCTCCCCGTCCGCGCCGGCTCCCGAGGATCGTTGTACGCTTATAACGTTTATACGTCTACAATGATCGGAGACCGGTTGTCCGAGCTCAGCCCTCGCCGCCGGCTGCTCATCCTGGCCATCTGCTGCATGAGCCTGCTCATCGTCAGCCTGGACAACACGATCCTGAACGTCGCGCTGCCCACGCTTCAGCGCGACTTCGGCAGTTCCCTGTCCGGGCTGCAGTGGACGATCGACGCGTACCTGATCGTCCTCGCGTCGCTGCTGATCCTGGCCGGGTCGACCGCCGACCGGATCGGGCGGCGCCGGGTGTTCCAGACCGGGCTCGCGCTGTTCGTCACCGGGTCCGTGCTGTGCAGCCTCGCGCCGTCCCTCGGCTGGCTCGTCGGCGCCCGCGTCGTGCAGGCCGTCGGCGGGTCGATGCTCAACCCGGTCGCCATGTCGATCATCACGAACGTGTTCACCGAGCCGCGCGAGCGGGCCCGCGCCATCGGCGTGTGGGGCGGCGTCGTCGGGCTCAGCATGGCGATGGGGCCGCTCGTCGGCGGGGTGCTCGTCGAATCCGTCGGCTGGCGGTCGATCTTCTGGCTGAACGTGCCGATCGGGCTCGCCGCGCTCGCGCTGACCGCGCTGTTCGTGCCCGAGTCGCGCGCCCCGCGCCCGCGCCGGCCCGACCCGGCCGGCCAGGCGTTCATGATCGTGCTGCTCGGGACGCTGACCTACGCGATCATCGAGGCGCCCGGCCGGGGACTCGGCGACCCGGCCGTCTACGGTGCCGCGATCATCGCCGCGGTGTCGCTCGCCGCCTTCGTCGTGCACGCGCTGCGCGCGCCCGAGCCGCTGATCGACCTGCGCTTCTTCCGCAGCCTCCCGTTCTCCGGCGCGACCCTCGTCGCGGTCAGCGGGTTCGCGGCGCTCGGCGGGTTCCTGTTCCTCAACACCCTCTACCTGCAGAACGTGCGGGGGCTGTCGGCGCTGCACGCCGGGCTGTACCTGCTGCCGATGGCCGCGATGACCGCCGTGTGCGCCCCGCTGTCGGGACGGCTCGTCGGCGCCCGGGGGCCGCGGCTGCCGCTGCAGATCGCCGGGGCGACGATGCTCGCCAGCGGGCTGCTGTTCGCCGTGCTCGACGGCGAGACCCGGAACGGCACGCTGTTCGCCTCCTACGTTCTGTTCGGCATCGGGTTCGGGACGGTGAACTCGCCGATCACGAACACCGCCGTGTCGGGGATGCCGCGCGCCCAGGCCGGTGTCGCCGCCGCCGTCGCCTCCACCAGCAGGCAGATCGGGCAGGCGCTCGGCGTCGCGGTGATCGGCGCCGTGCTCGCCGCCGGGACGTCCGGCACGCGGACGTCCGGCGCGGCCGGCGCGGACGCCTTCGTGTCCGCCGCCCGCCCGGCATACTGGATCCTGGCCGGCTGCGCCGCCGCCGTGCTCGTGCTCGGCACGGTCACCACCGGCCGGCGGGCCGCCCGCAGCACCGCGCGCGTCGCCGACCTGTTCGAGGCCGGCGAGCCGGCCCCAGACGGACCCCACGTGACGGGAGCGAGCGCCCGATGACCGAGCCCGCCGTCCAGTCCGCCGACCCGTCCGGCGATGTCGCCGCGCGGGCGTGGCACAACCTGCGGGTGCTGATGCACGAGCGGGGCGACCGGCGCCGTGCGGCGACCGAGGCGCTCGGGATGAGCTTCTTCCGGGTCAAGGCGCTGCGCTGCATCGCCGCCGCGACGACACCGCTCACGCTGCGCGACCTCGCCGAGGTGCTGCTCACCGACCGTCCCTACGCGACCCTCGTGGTGGACGATCTGGTCGGCCGCGGCCTGGTGGAGCGGAGCCCGAACCCCGCCGACCGCCGCTCCAAGATCGTCACGGTGACCGAGGCCGGACGCGGCGCGGCGGCGGAGGCCGAGCGGATCCTCGACACCCCGCCGCCGGAACTGTACGACCTCCCGGCCGAGGATCTCGCCGTCCTCGACCGGGTGGCCGCGCGTCTCGTCGCCGGGTGCTGATCGCGCGTTCGACCTTTTGAACGCGTCCGTGCGTATGTTCCGTCATGAGGGAGACCGCACGGAATCATCGGCGGCGCACCGGAGTGGCCGTCGTCGGTGCGCTCGTGCTGACCGGCGCGTTGACGGGCGCGTGCCGGTCCGAGCCGCGCCCCGCGGCGGGCGGAGACACCCATCCCGCCGCGCAGAGCACCAGGGCCGGAAACGGTTCGCCCGCGCCGCCGCCGACGGGCATGTTCGACGAGGCCGGGTTCCAGGAGGACATGCGCGCCGCCGAGACGACCATCGACGACTTCTGGCGGCGGCACTGGGACGGACTGTTCACCGGCTCCTACCGCTCACCGCGCGTCGCCGGGCTCTACGACGGGCGCGACCCGCGGTCGGCGCCGCCCTGCGGGGACGAGCGGCTGAAGCGGGACAACGCGGCCTACTGCCCGCCCGGCGACTACGTGGCGTGGGACGCGCACCTCATGCGGTCCGGGTACGCGCGTGGTGACGCCTGGGTCTACCTGGTGATCGCGCATGAGTGGGGGCACGCGGTCCAGGCGAGGCTCCGCCGCGGCCTGGTGTCGCCCGCCGCCGAACTGCAGGCCGACTGCCTGGCGGGGGCCGCCCTCTACGGCTCGTCCGCCGACGGCACGCTGGAGTTCGAGGACGGCGACGAGCGGGAACTCGTGGACGCCTTCCAGTTCATCGGAGACAGGGCGCCGTGGACGAAGCCCGGCGACCACGGCAGCGCCGCGCAGCGTCTCCGGAACTTCTCCCGCGGCGGGGAGAACGGCGTGCGGGCCTGCTTCACCTGAGCCGGCGTTCCACCGATTCGACCTTGGCGTCGAGAGCGCCGGTCACACCGGGACGAATGTCGGCCTTGACGACGAGGCTCACCCTCGGGGCGCGCGCCGCGACCGCGTCGGTGGCATCCTTCACCACGGCCATCACCTCGTCCCATTCACCCTCGATCGTGGTGAACATCGCGTCGGTCCGGTTGGGCAGGCCGCTCGCCCGCACCACCCGGACCGCCTCCGCGACGAGTTCGCCGACCTCCTCGCCCGCACCGAGCGGGGTCACCGAGAACGCGACGAGCATCGCGCACCTCCCGAAATCCAGGGTTGGACGACCTGCCTCACCACGATCTCATCCGCCCCGTGCCCGGCGAACGACGGACCCGGCCCCCTCCGGCGAGGGCTGACGTAACGTCGGGACCATGAGCGACGACAACGATGTCCTGGTTCACCGCGACGGCCCGTTCAGCACGATCACGATGAACCGGCCCCGCCGCCGCAACGCGCTCTCCCGCGCCTTCCTGCTCGCGCTGACGGACGCGTTCCGCGAGGTCGGCGCCACCGACGCCCGGGGGGTGATCCTCGCCGCGAACGGCCCGGTCTTCTCCGCCGGGCACGACTTCGCCGACATGGCCGGGGCGTCTCACGCCGATGTCCGGGACCTGCTCCGGGTGTGCGCGGAGCTGATGCGGACGATCCAGAACGTCCCGCAAGTGGTGGTGGCCCGGGTGCACGGCCTGGCGACCGCCGCCGGCTGCCAGCTCGTCGCGAGCTGCGATCTCGCCGTCGCCGCCGAGAGCGCCGGCTTCGCCGCGCCCGGCGGGAAGGGCGGCTGGTTCTGCCACACCCCGCTCGTGGCCATATCGCGCAACATCGGCCGCAAGCGCGCCGCCGAGATGGCCCTCACCGGCGAGATCTTCGATGCCGCCACCGCCGCCGGCTGGGGCCTGATCAACTACGCGGTCCCGGACGGCGAACTCGACAAGGCCACCCACGACCTCCTGCGGCGTGCCACGCAGGGCAGCCCGCGCAGCAAGGCCCTGGGCAAGCAGGCCATGTACGCGCAGCTCGACCGTCCCGAGCAGGACGCCTACGCCTACGCGACCGAGGTGATGGCCGCATCCAGTCAGACCCCGGAGGCCCAGGAGGGCATGACCGCCTTCCTGGAGAAGCGCCGTCCGAGCTGGCCCGCCTGACAGGTCTGGCCACATCTGGCCACCGGTCCTGGACTGCGGACTTTACCCTGTGTCCGATGTCTCCATCGAGAACCTCTGCCACGGCTTGATTTTCACTGTCAGCAGCAATAAATACAGCTTGCGTTAGTAGAAATCATTCCTCTCCCCCTGGAGGACCTGTGGCACTGTCCACGGAGCCGCCGACCCGCCGGGACCGGCTCATCGGCCGCGGCTGGGTGCAGGCGGCGGCGCTCATCATCCTGTTCGGCATGTTCGTGATGGTGCTGATGGGGTTCATGACCTACCGGTCCAGCCCGCCGATCCCCGAGCGCGCCGTCACCCCGTCCGGCCAGACCCTCTACACGCGCGCCGACGTCTTCGCGGGCCAGGACGTGTTCCTCAAGAACGGGCTGATGGAGTACGGCTCGATCTTCGGGCACGGCGCCTACCTCGGCCCCGACTTCACGGCCGACTACCTGCACCGGTCCGCGCAGATGGTGCAGCGCGCCTACGGCGGGACGGGCGATGTGACGCGCCGGGTCCAGGACGACTATCGAACCAACCGGTACAACTCCGACACCGGCACGCTGACGGTCTCCGACGCGCAGGCCGCCGCGTTCGCCGAGCTGACCAAGTACTACGGGGACTTCTTCGCCTCCCCGAAGGGCGAGACGGGCCTGCGTCCGAAGGCCATCACCGACCCGACCGAGATCCGGCAGCTCACGAGCTATTTCGCGTGGAGCGCGTGGGCGGCGTCGGCGGAACGTCCGGGCAAGAAGTACAGCTACACCAACAACTGGCCGTCCGAGCCGCTGGTCGGCAACACCCCGACGGCCGACACCGTGGTGTGGAGCGTGATCAGCCTTGTGGCGCTGATCGGCGGGACGGGCGCGCTGTTCGCCGCGTTCGGCCGCTGGAACTGGCTCGGCTGGCACGGCCGCGACCAGCAGGAACTCCGGTTCCGGGAGCCGCGCTCGGTGGCCTTGACCACCGGCCAGCGGGCGACCGCCGGGTTCTTCCTGGTGATGGCGGTGCTGTTCCTCGCCCAGACGTTCGCCGGGGCGGCGAGCGAGCACTACCGGGCCGACCTCGGCAGTTTCTTCGGCATTCCGCTCGACCGGTGGCTGCCGTTCAACGTGGTCCGGACGTGGCACGTGCAGTTGTCGCTGTTCTGGGTGTCCACCAGTTTCCTCGCGGCCGGCATCTTCCTGGTGCCGATGATCACCAAGCGGCGCGACCCGAAGGGGCAGGGCGCTTTGGCCTACGCGCTGCTCGGCGCCCTGGCCGTCGTTGTGGGCGGCTCGATGCTCGGCGAGCTCGCGGGCATGCGCGGGGCGTTCGGCCGGCTCTGGAGCTGGCTCGGGATGCAGGGCTTCGAGTACCTGGATCTCGGTAAGTTCTGGCAGATCCTGCTCACCCTCGGCATGTTCGTGTGGGTGGTGATCCTGTGGCGCGGGATGCGGCACCGCCTCGCGACCGAGAGCCGGGTCAACCTGCCGTGGCTGTTCTTCTTCGCCGCGCTGGCGCTGCCCGTCGTCTACGCGACCGGCCTGCTGGCCAAGCACGACTCGCCGTACGCGATCAGCGACTTCTGGCGTTTCATGATCGTGCACCTGTGGGTCGAGGACTTCCTGGAGTTGTTCACCACCGTCATGGTGGCGTACATCTTCGTGCTGCTCGGTGTCGTCCGCGAGAAGGTCGCGCTGCGCGTGGTCTTCCTCGACATCATCCTGTACAGCGTGGGCGGGGTCATCGGGACGGCGCACCACTGGTATTTCAACGGCGAGCCGGCCGCGGTGCTCGCGCTGGGCGCGTTCTTCTCGGCGTTCGAGGTCATCCCGCTGACGTTCCTCACGGTGGAGGCGTGGAGCTTCATCCGGCTCGGCGCCCGGCAGGAGTCGAAGAGCCCGACGCCGTTCCCGCACCGCTGGGCGGTGATGTTCCTGGTCGCGGTGGGGTTCTGGAACTTCCTCGGCGCCGGCATCTTCGGTTTCCTGATCAACCTGCCGATCGTGTCGTACTACGAGATGGGCACGGTCCTCACCGCGAACCACGGCCACGCGGCGATGATGGGCGTGTACGGCATGCTCGCGGTGGGCTTCGCGGTGTTCGCGCTGCGTTACCTGGTTCCGGAGAAACGCTGGTCGGACAAGCTCGTCTCGATCAGTTTCTGGTCGTTGAACGCGGGCCTGGCCTGGATGGTGTTCGTGACCCTGCTGCCGATCGGCCTGCTGCAGCTGTACCACTCGGTGGACGTCGGCTACACCGACGCCCGCTCGCTCGCCTACGCCGGAAGCAGCCCCAACAACATCTTCGAGTGGCTGCGCCTCCCGGGTGACGTCCTGTTCATGGTCGGCGGCGTGGGCCCGCTGGTCTGGCTGGCGTGGCTGGGCGTCCGCTACCGAGGCCGCCATACTGATTCCCCGGTGGAGCCGCCCACCGAGGATCTGGCCCTGTTCACCGAGGTCACCGAGGTCACCGAGGCCACCGAGTCAACGACCGAAGTGAAGAGCTAGCGAGGATCCATGCGCTTCGAAGCCGGTTTCGTGGCCTGTTACGCACTCGTCATGCTGCTGGGTGCCGTGGGCCTGCACCGTCTCGGGCGAAAGGACAGTTCCGCGTGGACGAGCCGGGCGCTCGCCGGTCACCGCCGGCAGGCTCCCGGCCCGCCCCCGGAGACGGACCCGGCGGACTGGCCCCACTCGGATGCCGGCCGCCTGCACACCCTGGTCGCGCTGGTGATAGCCGCCGCGTCCCTGACGCTGACGCTCGTCGAGCTGTTCCGCCACCACAACGCGATCGAACTGCCCGTCCTGGCCCTGACGGCCCTGGCCGCCGCGGCCGCCCTGACCCACCTGACAACCCAGTTCACCCGCAAACCCGAGGACCACCCCTGACCAAGGCCCCGGCCAACCGGCCGGGGCCCCCAGAGCCGAAGAGCACACCCCAAAGCGGAAGGGAAGAGGGGCGAAGCCCCACCCCCGCGCAGTGAGAAGGGTGACCGTGGCCCTGAGCCGGGAGGGGGCAAGGGGCGTAGCCCCCAAAACCCCCGCGCAGTGAGAAAGGTGATCGTGAACCCGAGCCGGGAGGGGGCAAGGGGCGTAGCCCCCAAAAAACCGGCGCAGTGAGAAAGGTGACCGCGGACCCGAGCCGGGAGGGGGCAAGGGGCGTAGCCCCCAAAACCCCCGCGCAGTGAAAAAGGTGACCGCGGACCCGAGCCGGGAGGGGGCGTGGGGGCGGAGCCCCCACATCGGGGGTCCGGGGGTCGCCCCCCGGGAAGACATGCCGGAGGAGCAAGGTCCGCGCTTTCCGCGGACACACTTCGCCCAGCTCCGTAGGGCGGGCGGGACTCGAACCCGCGACCGGGAGATTATGAGTCTCCTGCTCTGACCAGCTGAGCTACCGCCCCGAGCCGTTCCCCGGTGACGGTGGGGTTTGGCCGCGTGCAATCTTAGCGGCGGGGCGGGCGGTGGGGCGACCGTGATGGGGATGTCCTACTTCTGGCTGGGGAATGCCATACCTGGGAGCGAGTGACGGGTGCGGTGACCCGTCGGTAGGGTCCCGCGTATGTCCAGACGCATTTTCGCTGTTGTTCCGGTTGTGCTGGCGCTGGTGTTCTCCGGTGCGTGTGACGGTGGTGGGTCGGGTGGGGCCGGGAAGAAGGCGGATTTTGATGCGGCGCGGACGCTTGGTCAGGCGGCGCAGGCGATGGGGGGTCTGAAGAGCGTCGGGTTCTCGCTGGAGTCGGACGGCAGGACGCCGGTCGTTGTGAAGAGCGGTGACATGAAGTTGCTCCGCAGCGGGGACGCGGAGGGGACGCTGACGGTGGAGCAGCAGGGCCAGAACGTGGAGATGAAGGTCGTGGCGCTGGGGGACAGCATTTTCCTGGACGCGGGGACGGGCGGCTGGCGGAAGTTGCCGAAGGCGCTGGCGGCGAGCGTGTACGACCCGTCGGCGGTGCTGGATCCGCAGCGGGGGATCGCGATGTTGTTGTCGTCGGCGAAGTCGCCGGAGCCGCAGGCGGTGGAGAAGGTGGACGGCAGGGAGACGTACCGGGTGGGCGCGAAGCTGCCGAAGGAGCAGATCGCGGGCCTGATCCCGGGGATCAACGACGACATGGACGGCCAGGTGTGGGTGAGCAGGGCGGACCATCGGCTGGTGAGGGTGCGGGGGCGGTTCCCGGAGGGGCGGGGCGCGGTGGTGATCTCGTTCACCGAGTTCGACGCCCCGTACAAGATCAGCGCGCCGAAGTAGGGCGGCGGGGGTGAGGGGGCGGCGCCGGCTCGCGATCGGGGCGGGCGGCGCGGTGGTGCTGCTGGCCGCGCTGGACGCGTATGTCGTCACGACGGTCTTGGTGCCGATGGTGAAGGACCTCGGGGTTCCGGTCAACCGGCTGGAGCGGGTGACGCCCGTCCTGACGGGGTTCTTGCTGGGGTATGTCGCGGCGATGCCGCTGCTCGGGCAGTTGTCGGACCGGTTCGGGCGGCGTCCGCTGCTGCAGGCGTGCCTGGTGTTCTTCGCGGTGGGGTCGGTCGTGACCGCGGTGGCGCATGACGTGCCGGTGCTGACGGCGGGGCGGGTGGTGCAGGGTGTCGCGGGCGGGGCGCTGCTGCCGGTGACGATGGCGCTGGCGGGGGATCTGTGGGACGGGCGGCAGCGTCCGGTGGTGCTCGGCGCGGTGGGGGCCGCGCAGGAGCTGGGGAGTGTGCTCGGCCCGCTGTACGGGGCGGGGGTCGCGGCGGCGCTGGGGTGGCGGGCGATCTTCTGGATCAATGTCCCGCTGGCGGTCGCGGCGATGGCGGCCGTGCAGTTCGCGGTGCCGGGCGGGCGCGGTCGGGGGCCGCGGCCCGGGGTGGACGTCGTCGGCGGCTTGCTGCTGGCGCTGGGGCTGGGGCTGCTGGTCGCGGCCGTCTACAACCCGGAGCCGGAGGAGTCGGCGCTGCCGTCGTGGGGTCTGCCGGTGCTGGGCGCGGGCGCCTTCGTGCTGGTGGTGTTCGTCGTGTGGGAGGTCAGGTCGAGGACGCGGTTGCTGGATCTGTCGGGTGTGCGGCGGGGTCCGCTGCTGGCGACGCTGGGCGTGAGTCTGCTGTCGGGTGCGGCGTTGATGGTCACGCTCGTGGATGTGGTGCTGGTGGCGCAGACCGTCCTGCGCAAGGACACCACGGAGGGCGCGCTGCTGCTGACCAGGTTCCTGGTGGCGCTGCCGGTCGCGGCGGTGGCCGGTGGGCTGGTCGCCCGGCGGGTGGGGGAGCGGTGGCCGATGGCGGCGGGCATGGCGGTTGCCGCGGGCGGTTATCTGCTGATCGCGGGCTGGCCGGCGGATCTGGCGAACGCCTCGTACGGTCCGCTGCCGCGGATGGACGTCGATCTCGTGGTGACGGGGCTCGGGCTGGGTCTGGTGATCGCTCCGGTGTCGTCGGCGGTGCTGGCGGCGGTCCCGGCGGTGCAGCACGGTGTGGCGTCGGCCGCCGTGGTCGTGGCGCGGATGATGGGGATGCTGCTCGGTGTGTCGGCGCTGTCGGCGTGGGGGTTCTACCGGTTTCACGCGCTGACGGCGGATCTGAAGCCGCCGCTGCCGTTCCTGATGTCGAAGGGTGAGTTCGCGCGGCAGATGGAGGTCTATAACGCGGCGTTGCAGGACGCGCTGCGTGCCGAGTACCGGGAGATTTTCTGGATCACCGCCGGGATGTGCGTGCTCGGTGCCCTGCTGGCGCTGGCCGTGGGGACGCGGCGGGACGCTACCGGTCTGGGCGATGACCTAAAACGGTCATCAACCCGGCATATCGGGCGCGATCCGGGAAATGATTCGGCCACCGGCGATGTGCCGATCAACGAACTCGGGAATATCCTCGGTAAAGAAGGCTGAGGGCCTCTTGCCGGGAGGGCGCTCCCCGGGGAGGTGAACCGCAGATGCGCAGGTCAGGCATCCGCCGCGGCGGCAGGATGCTCGTCAGGGTGCGCCGCAGGCTCGGTTTGGAGCCGAGCGTGCTGCGCCGCCGGGTCGACCGCGTCCAGCAGCTGATCGCCCTCGGGCTGCTGCTCCTGCTGCTCGGTACCGCGCCGCCGCTGGCGTCCTGGGCCGCGTCGTGGTCCTACAGGGCCGGGACTCGCGCGGAGCACGCGGAGCGCATGGATCGGCGGCAGGTCGTCGCCACCGTCACCTCCACCGGCGGAGTCGGCTCGACCAGCGACCGCTACATCCACGAGACCGTTCAGGCGACCTGGCCGGGCGTGAACGGCGAGCCGCACGCGGGGGCGCTGCCGAGTTGGAAGGACGCCAGGATCGGTGCGCACCGGACGATCTGGATCGATGGCCGGGGCGACCCGACCGTGCGTCCCCGGCCGCACAGCCGTACGGTGACCGACGCCGTCTACGCGGGAGCCGCCGCCGTCCTCGGCTGCTCGGTCCCGGTGCTGTTCGCCTATGCCCTCGTCCGCCGCCGCTGCGACCGGCACCGCGACGAGATGTGGGAGGCCGACTGGGCGCGGCTGGACGCCGCGGGCCACAACCCCCGCTCCTGACCGGCCGGTCCCGCCGGGGCGGGTCCGGAGCATGGTCCGGCCATTTCGGGCGCAGGTCAGGGCGTGATGACGCAGGGGCCTCCTCCGGGATCCGCGGCGTGCAGCGGGATCTTGATCTCACCGGAGGCCGCGGTCAATAGGTGTCCGAGGGTGGCCACCGCGCTTCCCGGCCGGAGCCTCAGCGACGGTGCCGTCCGCCGTGCGGCGGGTCCTCGTGCTCCTCGTCCTGGCCGGGGCCGGCGGTGCCGTACGGACCGGACCGGTAGGGATCGTGAGTCCCGGAGATGTACGAGCCGGACGCCCTCCCGTGATCGTCGCGGTTGTGGGGTTCGGCGGGGTACGCCTCCCGCGCGAACTGGCCGCCCTCCTGCCGGCCGGTCGGGTACCGGCCCGTCGGATAGGGGCTTTCCGGAACGCCGGGCCGGCGGTCCGCGGGCCACGTCCCCGGCTCGTACTCCTGGGCCGGGGGGACGTCCCAGCCGCCGGGCGGGTGCGGTGCCGGCTCGCCCCGGTGCGGGACACCGCCGGGCGGCGGGGCGCCGGGCGGCGGGGGACCGG
>NZ_BCQQ01000133.1 GCF_001552155.1 Actinomadura formosensis NBRC 14204
CGCCAGGCCGTCCGCCGGGGGCAGGGCCGCGCGCGGCAAGGGCGGGCGGGCCGGCGAGCAGCGGCTGGCCACGCCCGAACCGCTGCCGAGCCGGCGCCGGATCGTGCTGCTCGGCGCGCTGACCGCCCTCCTCGGCACCGTGATGATCACCAGGATCGCGCTGGACGGGACGAACGCGTTCGGCGCCCGGCTCGCCGCGGGCTGCTGGGCGCTCGCCGCGATCGCCGGGGTGCTCGCGGCCCGCCGCCGGCTGCTGCGCGCCGTCCAGGTCCGCTGGACGATCACCGCGGAGCGGCTGCTGGTGCGGGCCCGTCCCGGCCGCCGCCGCGAGGTCCAGGACCTGCGCGCCGGCGATGTCGCGGCCGTCGTCGTCGGTCCCGGCCTGCGGCTCGACCCGGTCAGCGGCGAACCGCGCCGCGCCGACCTCGCCGCGCTGGCGTTCGGGCACCGGCTGGAACTCGTCGCCCGGCTGCCCGCGCACGGCCTGGACGGTTTCCAGCTCGCGCACGCCCTCGACGACCACGGCTACCGGGTGATCACGTCGGCGGCGCGGGCGCCGCGCCGTCCCGAGTACGGGCTCGAAGGGCTGCCGGAGATCTTCGCGCAGGTGCCCGGCGGGCGGCTCGTCGTCACCGAGGGCGGGCTCGGCTGGGCGGACGCCGCCGGCGACGTCGTGCTGAAGATGCCCGAGGACCGTATCGGCGGCATCGAGCTGCTGACCGTCGGCGGGCACGCGTGGGTCCGGCTGTACGACTCCGACGGCGACGAGTTCTTCGCCGCGCCGCTGTCGGCGCTGCGGATCTCCCGCACCGACCTGCGCGACTCGGCCCGCCGCGCGGGCCTGCCGGTCACCGACGCCGAGTACGACGCCTACCTGAGCGCCGCGTTCCATTCGGCCGTTTCCACGCTCGCCGCTCCGGAGCCCGAGCGCGCCACGGCCGCGTTGCCCACGCCCGGCACGGGCCAGGACGGCACCGTTCAGGACGGTCCGGCCCCGCCCTCATGGCCGGAGGGCCTGGGCGAGCAGGACGTCACGTTCCCCGCCTCCTCGCCGCCCAGCCCCGTCACGGCCCCGGGCGCGCTCTTGGACGCGACTCGCCGCTCCCGCATCGGGACCTACGGCATGAGCGTCCTGCTGTGCGAGGCGGTGGCGCTGCTGGGTGCGGTGTGGCTCGGCCCAGACCTGGGCGGGTTCAACGCCACGGCGAGCTGGTCGATGCCCGCCGGGCTGCTGATCGGGCTCCTCGGCTACTGGGTGTACGACCGGAACCGGTCCCAGCTTCGCGTGTCGTCCGCCGGGCTCGCCGTCGTCACCAGACGCGGCAAGGTCGAGTGGGAGCTGGCCCGTGACCGCGTCGGCGGCGTCGGCATCGACGAGGCGGTCGAGCGGATGCCGCGCCTGGTGGTGTGGGCGCCGTCCGGGCGGGTGCTGCGGCAGATCACGTTCCCGCCGGACCTGGACGAGCTGCGCCGCGCCTGCGAGCGCTACGGCGTCCCCTGGGGGCCGCCCGACGCCGACCGTCCCGCGCCTCCCCCGCCGGAGCTGTGACGCAGCGACCACGTCTTCAGCGGCTCGTACACGACCTGGTCGTGGTCCTTGCCGGGCAGATGGCTGCGCATCAGCTGGATGGAGCCGGCCTCCCAGGAGGCTCCGGCGAACGCCGCCAGCGGCTCGATGAGCGCCCGCACGTCCAGCGGCTGCCGGGACCGCGCCAACGTCAGGTGCGGCCGGAAGCCGCGGTGCTTGTCCTGGAGCGTCCCGGCGCGGCGTCCGGCGGCGGTGGTGGAGGCGGCGAGCCGGGCCAGCCGGCGGCGGTCACCGTACAGGCCCGTCCACAGGACGCGGGCGTGCGCGCCGTTGCCGGGGAAGGCGCCCGCGCCGGCCAGCGACAGCGTCATCCGCTCGTGCCGTCCGACGGCGCGCTCCAGCCGGGGCAGCAGCCGGTCGAACGCGCGGTCGTCGACCTCGCCGAAGAACGTCAGCGTGACGTGCAGCAGGTCGCGCCGCACCCAGCGCAGGCCGGGCACCGCGTCGCGGTGCGGCAGGACGGCCTCTTCAAGCTCGTCCAGGATGTCCGGTGGCGGCACGAGCGCCACGAAAAGCCTCATGGGAACGTCCGAAAGGCCACGCCGCCAGCTTTTCAGCAGACGGCCCCGTTGTCACGCGGATCGGCCGCGCCGCCCCCGTCATCCTTCGGCGGCGCGCGGGCGGCGGAGCCGGGCCGACGCGAGGCGGACCACCCCGGCCTCACCTGAGCGGCCCCGGGCGGCGACCGCCCCCACGGCCAGCGCGGCGAGGACGGAGACCAGCCCGCCGAGGACGAGGCTCATCCGGGCGCCGAAGTGCTCGGCGAGCCAGCCGACCGCGGGCGCGCCGACGGGGTTCGTGCCGAGGAACACGAGCATGTACAGGGCCATCACCCGGCCGCGCATCTCCGGGGCGACGCCGAGTTGCATCGTCGCGTTCGCCGCCGTCGTGATCGTCATCATCGCGATCCCGGTCGGGACGAGCAGCGCCAGGAACATCCAGTACGTCGGCATCAGCCCGGTGACGACCTCCAGCGCGCCGAACACCAGGCCCATCACCACGAGCAGCCGCAGCCGGGGCCGCGCGACCCGGCGGGCGGCCAGCAGCGCGCCGCTGAGCGCGCCGAGCGCCAGCATGCTGGAGGCGAGGCCGAACGCGGACGCGTCGGTGTGGAAGACCTCCCTGGCGACCAGCGCGACGGTCGTGGTGAAGTTCATGCCGAACGTGGCGAGGAACCCGACGAGGATCAGGACGAGCATCAGGTCACGGCGTCCGCGCACGTAGCGGAGGCCCTCGCGGAGCTGGCCCTTGGCGCGCTTGACCGGCGCGGCCTCGTGCAGTTCGTCCGTCCGCATCGCGTAGAGGCCGAACAGGACGGCGCCGAAGGACGCGGCGTTCACCAGGAACACCGGTCCCGTGCCGATGAGCGCGATCAGCACCCCGGCGACGGCGGGGCCGAGCAGCCGGGCGCCGTTGAACGTGGCGCTGTTCAGCGCGATCGCGTTCGGCAGGTCGCGTTTGCCGACCATCTCGATGACGAACGCCTGGCGGGTGGGGTTGTCGACGACCGTGGCGACGCCGAGCCCGAACGCCAGCAGGTACACGTGCCACACCTGCGCGCTGCCGCTCACCGCGAGCAGGCCGAGGACCAGCGCGAGCACGCCCATCGAGATCTGGGTCAGCATCAGGACGCGGCGCTTGGGGTAGCGGTCGGCGATGACGCCGCCCCACAGGCCGAACAGCAGCATCGGCAGGAACTGCAGGCCGGTGGTGATGCCGAGCGCGGTGCCGCTGCCGTGCGCGAGTTCGAGGACGAGCCAGTCCTGCGCGATGCGCTGCATCCAGGTGCCGGTGTTGGAGACGACCTGGCCGGCCGCGTACAGCCGGTAGTTGCGGTTGCGGAGCGAACGGAACATGCCGCCGGGGCGCGGCTCTTCGTCCTGGGCCTGCTGCTCCGGTTTTTCGGCGGTGGGCTCGTCCGGGACGGCGGTTTGGACCGCTCCGGCATCGTCCGCGGGCGGCGGGCCAGGGGCGGGCTCGTCCGGGCGCGGGGCGGCGGGGGCGTCCCGGTGGTCGGCAGGGGGGAGGGCGGCGGGACGGACGGTCGCACGCGCGATCGGACGCCCGGCCGCGGAACGGCGGTGCCGGGTGCGCGCGGGGGCCGCGGTCTTCGGGGACGCGGGTGTCGCGGGGGCGGCGGCGCGGGCCGTGTGCGCGCGACGCCGACCGTAGGGGCCGCGCGTCGCGGTCCCCTCCGGCTCATCGAAGCTTTCGTTAGCAGAAGTCATTACCAATGCTAACGGTAATCGGAGGAGCGTCATTCCGGCAAGGGCCTATGAACGCGGCCACACCGGCGGCCCGGCGGGTCAGGACCGGCTGAGCCTGTCGATGATCGGGGCGGCCTTGCGGAGGATCTCCCGCTCGCCGGCCGACAGCTCGGCGAGCCGCTGGGCCAGCCACGCCTCCTTGCGGCGCCGCTCGTCCGCGAGCATGGCGGCGCCCTCCTCGGTGACGTGCAGCACGACCTGGCGCCCGTCCGTCGGATGCGGGCTGCGCGCGACGAGCCCGTGCTCCTCCAGGTAGGCGAGCACGCGGGTCATCGACGGCGGCTGCACCTTCTCGTGGTCGGCCAGCTCGCGCGGCGTCATCGACCCGTGCCGCTCGATGGCGGCGAGCGCGGCGAACTGCGTGAGCGACAGCGGCCGGCCGCCCCCGCCCGCCGCGGCCGGCCGCAGCGTGCGCAGCCGGCGCGACAGCCGCGCGATCGATATGCGCAGTTCCTCGGCCAGACCCGGTGCGGACGCGGTGCGCCCCCGGATCGGTGGCGGTGTCATCGTCATCGTTCTCCCGGTGCTGCTGCCCATGCTGCCACGCCACCGGCGCCGTGGTGGACGCCGGGCCCGATGTACGCCCGCGGACGTGACACGTAGCCTGACCCCATGAGCCAACCTCGCCGACCGGACCCGCCGCCGATGCCGACCAACGACGTCCGGATCGCGGCCGCGGGGGCGATCGCGTGGGCGGTCGCGCTCGTCGTGCTGCTGGTCGTCGGGCTGCCGTCCGAGGACCGCTGGTGGCTGTGGGTGTGCGTCACCGGCATCGGGATCGGCCTGTTCGCCATGTGGTACGTCCCCAGGCTCCAGGCGGGACGGGCCCGCGCGGACGCCGCCCGCGCCGCCCGCTCGGAGCCGGCCCCGGCGGCGGACCGCGAGCGGACCGGCTAGGGCTCCAGGTCGGCCTCGGCCAGCAGGGCGGGCAGGCTCTCCGGGTCGCGCAGGACGGCCTCGATGAGAAGCCGATCGGCCCAGTGCCCGGTCGACCACGCGAGCGCCCGCGCCAGCCCGTGGACGCCGCTCGCGTGGACTTCGCCGTCCCGCGTCCACCAGGGGACCTCCTGGCCGTCCACGGTGAGGCGGTCGTGCGCGAGGTAGTCGGCGGGCGCCTCCGGCAGGACGGCCCTCACCGCATCCGGCACGGGACGCTTCTCGCCTTCCGTCCCGACCTCGCCCGGCACTTCGTCCCCTGCCAAGGGCAGATCAAGAAGCTCGGCAAGCCGCGTGTCACGCCCTTGGGCGGCGATGACCAGAGGCTGCCCTTGCAGGAGGGGCAGGAGGTCAGGGCTGTCGAGGACGATGGCGTCCTCCGCGTCCACGACCTCGACTTCGCCGTCCACGACGGCTCGCACATGGTCGGGTGGCTCGACATCAACCTCGGGGGTATCGGCCAAGGTCGTCCAGAGCACGCCCAGTTGGGCACGGCTGACGTTCCTGCCGGGGTCACCGAGCCGGTCGAGCAGCTCTTGCGCGCCTCCGGGTTCGTAGAGCAGTTCCTCCAGCGATGTGCGGACGCCCAAGGCGAGCAGTAGCCGCTCGTCCAGGCCCTCTGGAGCGACGTCATAGAGCCCGGTCAGCGACTCATCCCCGCCCAGCCGGAACTCACCCGGCTTGCGGCCGTCCAACACCGGGTGCCGCCTCAGCCACCACGCCGTGTACGACGGCACCGCCACGCGCCGGCCGTCGTGCAGGGTCACATGCGCGGGATCAACGATCGCGGCCCGCCACGGGGGCGTGGCAAGAAGCCTCAGCGCCGCCGTCCAGTCATCGACGAGTTCCAGGTCGCGGACGGCCACGAACTCCGGCACGAGCGGCGGAAGATCCTGCGGCCCGACCCTCCGGAGCACGTCCTCGGCCCACAGATCCTCGTCATCGAGCTCAAGGGTCTCCGCCTCGTCGGCGAGGCCCGTCAGGTTCACGTCCTCGCCCTTGGCCAGCGCGAACCCGTCCAGGACGCCCACGGCCGCGAGCGTCTCCGGGCCCCACCGCTCCAGCGCCTCGCCGTCCACCACACCGAACGGCGCGTCCCCGGCCATGAGCCCCCGCAACGGGCTCTCCGGCAGCAGCAGCTCACCCGCCGGGTAAAGCTCCCCGTCCTCCCCGGGCAGGGCCAGCTCGGCCAGCCAGGGCTCCTCGCCGGGATCAAGACGCGCCGCCGCGACCAGCCCCAGCACCGCCTCGGCGATCGCGTCCGGGTCGTCGGCCTCGAACGACTCCTCGACGGCCACCCGCACGGCGGCGTCCGCGAGCACGGTCCGCGGCCCCGCCTCGACCGCCCCGAGCCGCGTCAGCAGCGGATGCACGGCCTCCGGATGGACGAACCGCAGCCCGAGCACGTCCAGCCCCGCGGGATCGACACCGTCCGCGATGAGCAACCCCCGCGGGCCGCGGACCACACGTCCCGCCTCGCCCGCCAGCGGAACCGGCAAGGCCCCCAGCGCGTCCCTGGCGGCCCCGTCGAGCGCCCCGTACACCCGATGCCACCACGCCGGTTCCCGGTCCACGGCGGCCAGCTCGTCGATCACATCGGCCAGTTCGACCCGCCGCACCCCGAGCGCCGCCAGCGCCGGGCTCCGCGCCGGCCACCGCGGCGGCAGCAGACCGCCGACGACGCCGTCCGCGCCGAGCACCTCGACGAACGGGGCGGGCGCGTCAACGGCGACCGCGTCGCGCCCCCGCGTCCGGTGCGGCAGCACGGGCGCCTCGGGCAGCCGCTCCCGGATCCCCCGCCGGATCCGCGCGTCCAGTTCCCCGGCCCCGATCGGCCCCGGCACGAGCTCAAGCACCGCGGGCGACCCCGCAAGCCCGCCCAGCAGCCGCACATAGCCCTCCGCGGCCTGCTCCACCAGAAAGTCGGTCAACGCCCCGGGCGCGACATGCCGCCGATCCGGCGCAAGCGGGAACGACGCGATGAGCAGCGCGGGCAGGTCCAGCCGCTCATCACTGGGCGTGGGCGCGTGCACGACCCCCGGCATGCCCTCGGGCCACCCGTCCTCTGGGAGGGCCCACCGGACCTGCCAGAACGGCCGCGCCCGCTCTTCCACGGGACGGTTCTCCAGGAGCGCCCCGGGGATCTCCCCATGCGACTCGACCGTCCGCCACGAACTCCCGTTGATGACGACTTCGCCATCCGCACGCCGCTCGGCGGCCAGCTCGCGCACGTCCCCGTCAACATCGATCTCAACGCGCTCCAACGCCGGCAAAGCCAGCATCAGCGCGGCCCCCGCCTCCCCCAACTGCCGCCGGACCGACGTGACGGTGTCCTCCCGCAACGGCAGCCGCACCACCGTGTCGAACCCGTCCGGCACCTCCGGCAGTTCTTCGAGCGCGAACGGCAGCCGCAGCAAAGGCACGTGCCCGCCCCGCCTGCCGAGTTCCCTGGCGAGCCCGGGCACCCCTTCCACCAGCGCCCGAGCCCGCTCCCGCGACCATCCGACGCCCGCGTTCCCGGACGCGATGGAGGGGGTGTCGGTCACGGCCACGACGGCCGCGAAGCCCACGCCGAAACGGCCCACGGCCTCGGTGTCGCCGCGTTTGGCGGAGGCCCGGAGGGTGGAGAGGGCCTCGACGCCCGCCGCGTCCAGCGGCGTCCCGGTGTTCGCGGCGGTCAGGACGGTGCCCGCCGGCAGGGTGCGGAGGGTCAGGCGCAGGCGGCCGGGGACGGCGGCGCGGGCGGCGGCGTCGGCGGCGTTCTGGGCGAGTTCGATCACCACGCGGTCGCGGTAGCCGCCCAGGGCGTGGTCCTCTTCGGCGTTCGCGTCCTCGCGGAAGCGCGCCGGGGACTCGGCCCAGGCGCGCAGTACGCGGTCGCGGAGGGCGCGCGCGCCGAAGATGTCCGGGGTTTCCGGCATGGGATCAGCTATGGCCGAGGGCCTCGTCGTCCAGGGGCACGGTGTCGTCGCCGGTGGGGACGACCTCATAGCCCAGTTCGTCGATCACCGGCGGGTTGTGCTCGGACGCGGCCGGGATGGAGACCGCCTCGGAGTGCGCGCCGCAGCCGTGGTCGGCGGAGACGACACGGCCGTCGTCGGGGGCGTACTCGTTGGCGCAGGCGCCGAAGATCTGCCGCAGCTCGCCCGCCAGCGGGACGAAGAAGCCGCAGGTGGAGCACTGGGCGGGGGCGGAGGCGGCGATCGGGGCGCGGGGGCCCGCGACGCCCTCGTACCAGCGGGTGGCGGCCTCGTCCCGTCCCTCGCGGGACAGCACCCGGACACGGCCGATCCCGAGCTCCCACTGGGCCGCGCGGTCGGTGGAGTCGTCGACCTGCGTGAAGCCGGGGGCGAGCCGGACGTCGTCGGGCGCGGTCGGCAGCAGGTCGCCGGGCCCGAGGTCGCCGGGGCGCAGCCGCTCCAGCCACGGCACCCACTGGGGCGCGAGCATCGCGTCGTCGCCGGGCAGCAGGACGCATTCGCTGACCGTGACGACCCTGGCGCGGGCCGCCCGGGTCACGGTGACCGCCCAGCGCCAGCCCCGGTAGGCGAGGTCGAGGCACTCGAAATAGTGCGTGACCACGCGGTCCGCCTCGGCGCGCATGCCGAGGTGCTCGCCGATCCCCGCGGCGCCGGCGGTCTCCTCGGCCGCCTCGCGGGCGAGGTCGACGGCCTCGGCGCAGGCCGGGTCGACGGCGGGCGTGCGGGTCCGGCGGGCGGGCCCGGAGGTGGTGCGCGCGGTGACGGGTCGCGCGGGGCTGGACTGGCGCTGTGGGCTCACACCTCAATTCTCGCCCATCGGGCGGCATGACCGGACACCCGCCCGGCCGGGCGCGAGGTGAGCCCCCCGCTCAGCGGGGAACGTACCCTCAGTCGAACGACTCCATTGGCCGTGTCCCGGCGCCGAGCCGGAACGACCGCAGGGGGAGACCAGGCGCATGGCAGACCGGACAAGGGCCGGACGGTCCGTACGCGCCGCCGCCGGGGGTGCGGCGCGGGCGGCCCGCGCCGTGCGCTCGGCCGTGCTCGGGACGGGACGGCTCACCCGCCGCGTCACGCACGCGCAGGGCGCGGGACGCAGCGGGCTCGGCAGCCTGATCGAGGCGTCCGCGATCAACTCCGCCGGTGACGCGATGGTCGCGGTCGCGCTGGCCGGGACGCTGTTCTTCGGCCTCGACGTCAACCAGGCGCGCGGCCAGGTCGCCCTCTACCTCATCGTCACGATGGCGCCGTTCGCGCTGGTCGCGCCGCTGATCGGCCCCGCGCTCGACCGGGCCAGGCACGCCCGCCGGTACGCGATCGCGAGCACGTTCGTGATGCGGGCGCTGCTGTGCTGGGCGATGGCGAGCGCTCTCCCGCACGGTGACCAGGTCACGTTCCTGCCCGCCGCGTTCGGGGTGCTCGTGCTGTCCAAGGCGTTCGGGGTGCTGCGGGCGGCGGCCACCCCGCGCGTCCTGCCGGAGGAGATCTCGCTCGTGACGGCGAACGCGCGCGCCTCGTTCGCGGGGCTGATCACCGCGTCGATCGTCGCGCCCGTCACCGCGGGCCTCGCCGTCCTCATCGGGGCGGCCTGGGTACTGCGCATCGGCACGGTCGTGTTCCTGCTGGGAGTCGTGTTCACCATGTGGCTGCCGGGGCGCGTCGACGTCCCCGGCGGGACACGGCGCACGCAGCCGGAAAAGGCCGCGAAACAGGCGCGCCGCTGGCGGACGCTGCCGCGCGTCGGGCCGATCGTCGCGGAGGCGATGGAGGCCAACGCGGTGCTGCGGGCCTTCTCCGGCTTCCTGATCATCTACCTGGCGTTCCTGCTGCGGCAGGAACGGTTCGACCCGGTGTCCCACCATGTCGCGCTGGGCCTGCTGGCGGCGTGCGCGACCGCCGGCGGGCTGCTCGGCACCGCGCTCGGCGCCTGGATGAAGGCGCGGGCGCCCCGGTTCATCGTGTCGGCGACGCTGGCGGCCGTCACCGGCGTCACCGCCGCGGGCGCCGCGTTCTTCGGGCTGTGGGCGGCGCTGGCGGTGGCGACCGCGGCCGGTCTCGGCCAGGTGCTCGGCAAACTGTCCATGGACGCGGTGGTGCAGCGCGAGATCGGCGAGGAGATGCGCTCGTCCACGTTCGCCGTGTCGGAGACGCTGCACCAGCTCAGCTGGGTGCTCGGCGGGCTGCTCGGCCTCGGCATGTCGATCGTCGCGGACGGCCGGGTCGCGCTCGCGGCCGTCGCGGCGGTGCTGGCCGCCTCCTTCGGGCTGCTCGTGTCCCGGCAGGCCGGGACACGCCGCCGCACCCGCCGTCCGGACCAGCACACGACGATCAAGGACGCGCACCCGGAGATGCGCGCCTAGCCCGGTGCGACCGGCTCAGTGCGGCCGGCTCAGTGCGGCCGGCGGCTCAGGGCGCCAGGTCGTCGGCGACCGCGCGCAGCACGGTCGCGATCTTCTTCGCCTCCGCCGGGGCCGGGTGCTTGCCGCGCCGGTAGGTGTTGGAGATCCCGTCCAGCAGCTTGATCAGGTCCTCGGTGATGACGACCATCTCGTCCGGCTTCTTGCGCCGCTGCTTGGCGATGGTCTTCTCCACCGACGGCAGCGACTCCAGCACCCGCACCTGCAGCGCCTGCTGGCCGCGCCGCCCCTCGACCACGCCGAACTCGATGCGCTGGCCCGGTCTGAGCGTCGTGACCCCGCTCGGCAGCGCCGATGAGTGCACGAAGACCTCACCGCCGTCGTCGCGGGTGAGGAAGCCGAACCCCTTGTCGGAGTCGTACCACTTGACCTTGCCAGTCGGCACCGGAGACCTCGTTCGGTAATCGTCCTGAATCGCCCACAAGATTAGTGCCTCGCCACGGACCGGTGTACACGCCGGGTCCCCCCGCGACGCCTGTGGAGGCCACGTCTTCAACGCTATCGGGGACGTTCTGCGGCGGCACCCGAATATCGCGGCTCAGGCCGCCCGGAACCCGCCGAACCACTCCGGGAAGGCCAGCAGGTCCGGCAGGACGACGTCCGCCCCGTACGCGGTGAGGGCCGCCGAGTCGAACGACCCCGTCGCGACGGCCACCGCCACCGCCGACGCGGCCCGTGCGGCGTCCACGTCGCCGGTGTGGTCGCCGATGTAGGCGCCGGCGCCGTGCTCGCGCAGCGCCGCCCCCTTGTCGGCGCCGAACAGGCCGCCGACCACGGCGTCCGCCCGCAGCCCGAGGAACCGGACGGTCCGCTCGGTGTCGGCCTGGTTCTTGCCCGACACGACGACCACGCGCCCGCCCCGGGCCCGCACCGCCTCCAGCGCCGTGGCGGCGCCCGGCATGAGGACGGTCGCCGGGATCGCGATGTCGGCGTAGATCGCCCGGTACCGCGCCGCCATCACGGGCACCTCGTCCGCCGGGAACCAGTACGCCATCTCCTCCTCCAGCGGCGGCCCGATGCGCCGCACCACGAGGCCGGTGTCGATCGGGACGCCCGTCTCCGCGGCGAGCGCGGCGTACACGGCGCTGATCCCGGCCCGCGTGTCGGCCAGGGTCAGGTCCAGGTCGAAACCGACGGCGAAGGGGGCACTGGAGGGAAGGAGATCGGGCACGTCTCACAGGGTAAAGGTCCGGACACACGAGAGGACCCGCGCTCTCCCGGTAGTGGCGATGCGACGGGATCCGAGTAGGAGAGCGCGGGACCGTAGTGCCGATATACCCGGGCCCCCGACCACAAACCGACTGACCAGGGAAAACGCTGTACCCGAAGAAGCCACCCCGACCCCAAGGACGATCTCGCCCCCGGCGCCGCCGTCGTCTACCCGGCCCTCGGCCGGGTCCTGGCGGGTCTAGTGCGCCGCCTGGCCTGAGCCCTCGCCCGGGTCCCGGCCCGGGAAGCGGACCTTGGTGAAGGGCCAGGCCGTCGTCACCCATTGGCGGACGAACGTCTCCAGTTCCTTCTCCAGGGCGGAGTTCTCCTCGTCCGCGCGGACCCAGAACACCACGACGGCGTCCGTCTCCGGATCATCGGACGGGGCCACGTGGATGCGGCCGAGCTGCCGCTCCCCGTCCGGCGTGATCACGACGTAGCTGAACGAGCGCCGCAGCTGGCCCTCCTTCTGCAGCCAGGCGACGTCGATCAGGGCCTGCTCGAAGGTGAACTCGCGGTCGGGCCAGCCCCACTCGGGCCCGAACCGGCCGGCGAGCCGGTCCAGGCTGCCGATCACGGCGCCGTAGTCCTTCACCACGTCGTGCACGGTGATCGGGCGGATCTGGAAGTCGGGCCCCGCCACCAGCGTGGGCACCACGAAGTCCTCGGGCAGGAACGCGCCGCCCGCCGCCTTCCGCGGAGAGTTGAACATCGTCGACCTTTCCAGCGAAACCCCTCCCGGCGACGGGGCATGCGGCGAAGAACTGGCGTGCGCCAAAGAACTCTAGCCCCCCGGGCCCCCGGACGAGACGCATCACGAATCCGGGCGTGCCGCACCGGACGCGGCGGCCCGCGGGCCGAAGATGCCTTAGTGTTCTTCTGGAGGAATTCATCACCATGTCGACATCCACGCGTGAGCGCATCGTGTCCGAGTCGCTCCGGCTGTTCGCCGACCGGGGCTACGCGGCCACGTCGGTCGCGGAGATCGAGGCGGCGGCCGGGCTGTCCCCCGGCGCGGGCGGCCTCTACCGGCACTTCCGCTCGAAGGAGGAGGTGCTCGCCTCCGCCATCCGCGAGCACATCGAGCGGACGCGCCGCCAGATCAGCGACGTCCTCGTCCAGGCGCCCGCCTTCGAGGAGCGTCCGCTGGAGGTCCGGCTGCGGATGACCTGCCAGGCCGGGCTCGCCAAGATGCGCGAGGAGCAGGACCTCATCCGGGTGCTGTTCCGCGACCTCGACCAGTTCCCGAACCTGGTCGCGGAGATGCGCGAGGGCATCGTCAACCCGCTGTACGACGGGATCGCGACGTGGCTGTCCACCCAGCCCGAGTTCGAGGGCTCGGCCGAGGACTGGCCCGCCATCGCGACCGTCCTCGGCGGCGCCGTGGTGAACTACTGGCTGGCGAACGAGTCGATGTACGAACCGCCGTCCCACATCGACGAGAAGCGGTTCGTGGAGAGCTGGGCGCGGCTCGGGCTCGGACTGTTGCGCCTGGAGCGCACGCCCGCCACCTGACCTGCGGCCTCCCGTTCCCCACCGGCTGCGGGCACGCCCCGCGGGCCCTACCCTTGAGGCTCGCGTACGTGCTACGTGCGCGCGACATAAAGTTGGGGAACGGCATGGAAACGTATGCGGACTGGTTGCGCGCACGGGGCGACGGCGAGCTTCGTGCGCTGCTGTCCGCGCGTCCCGAACTGCTCGCCCCCGTCCCCGCCGACCTGACCGCGCTCGCCGCCCGCGCCGCGACGCCCGCCGCGGTGTCCCGCGCGCTCGACCGGCTCGACCGGTTCACGCTCGCCGTCCTCGAAGCCCTCCTCGTCCTGCCGGCCCCGGAACCGGACGCGCTCGCCACCGCTCTCGGCGCGACCGCCGCGCAGATCGAACGGGCGCTCGGCACGCTGCGCCGCCATGGGCTGGCCTGGGGGGACGGGACACCGGCCACGGCGCCCGGCGTCCGGCAGGCCCTGCCGCATCCGGCGGGGCTCGGCCCGCCCGCCCAGGAGGTCTTCGCGGGCTATCCGGTCGAGCGGCTCACCGACCTGATCATCGACCTGGAGGGCGCGGCGCCGCGCGGGTTCCCCGACTCGACGCGGCTGCTGCGGCGGCTCGCCGAACTGCTGGCCGACCCGGCCGCGCTGATCGACGACGCCGGGCCTGAGGCGCGGGCCGCGCTCGACCAGCTCGCGTGGGGGCCGCCCGTCGGACGGGTCGCCGACGCGCGCCGTCCCGTCCGGACCGGCACCGCCGCCACCCCGATCGAACGGCTCCTCGCGCGCGGCCTCCTCGCCGCCGAAGACGACCGCACCGTCACCCTCCCCCGCGAGGTCGCGCTGCATCTGCGCGGCGACCGCCTCTTCCGGGACGTCCCGGCCGAACCGCCCCAGCTCCCGGCCGCGGCGCGGGAGCCGCGCGGGGAGGACGTCGTGGTCCGCGCCGCCGCGGGCGAGGCGCAGGGCGCCGTCCGGCTCATCGAGGAGCTCCTGGAGCGCTGGGGGCTCGAACCGCCGCCCGTCCTGCGCAGCGGCGGCCTCGCCGTCCGCGACCTGCGCGCCGCCGCGACGCTGCTGGACGTCCCCGAATGGAAGGCCGCGCTGCTGGTCGAGGTCGCCTACGCGGCGGGGCTGCTCACCCGCAGCGGCGACCTCGACGGCGAATGGCTGCCCACGCCCGCCTACGACCTGTGGCTCATGCGCGACACCGCCGGGCGCTGGACGGAGCTGGCGCGCGGCTGGCTGAAGTCCGACCGCGCCGCCGGGCTCGCCGGGGAACGCGACGACCGCGACCGGCTGATCAACGCGCTCAGCGAGGCGATGGTGCGCAGCGGCGCCCCGGCCCTCCGCCGGGAGATCCTGGAGGTCCTCACGGACGCCGACCGCGGCGCCGCCGTCGACGAAGGCTCCCTCCACGCCCGGCTCGGCTGGCTGCGGCCCCGCCGCGGCGGCCCCACCCGGGACCGGATGATCGGCTGGACGCTGCGCGAGGCCGCCGTGCTCGGCCTCACCGGGTTCGGCGAGCTGGTCCCGTTCGCCCGCGACCTCCTCGCCGGCGACGACCCCGAACCCGCCCTGGAGAAGTACCTGCCCGATCCGGTCGACCAGATCGTCATCCAGGCCGACCTGACCGCGATCGCGCCCGGCCCGCTCGTCACCGACCTCGCCCGCGAGCTCGCGCTCACCGCCGACGTCGAGTCCACCGGCGGCGCCACCGTCTACCGGTTCACGCCCGAGTCGATCCGCCGCGCCCTGGACGCCGGACGGTCCGCCGCCGACATCACCGGCCTGCTGACCCGGCATTCGGCGACCCCGCTGCCGCAGCCGCTCGGCTACCTGATCGACGACGTCGCCCGCCGGCACGGGCACCTGCGCGTCGGCGCCCTCTCCTCCTACGTCCGGACCGACTCCCCCGCCACCCTGGACGAGATCCTCGCCGACCGCCGCGCCGGCCCGCTGCGCCTGTACCGCCTCGCCCCGACCGTCCTCGCGTCCGGGTTGCAGCGCGCCGACCTGCTCGACGGCCTGCGCGCCATGGGCCTCGCCCCGGTCGCCGAGGCGCCCGGCGGCGGGGTGATCGTGACCCGGCCGGACGCGCAGCGCGCCGACCCGCCGCCGACCGCCGAGATCGTCCGGCTGCGTCCGGACTCCCGCACCGACGCCTCGATGATCTCCGCGGCCGTGCGGGCGCTGCGGGCCGGGGACGAGGCGGCCCTGCACGGCGCCGAGCACGCCCGGCAGACCCCGTCCGGCGAACCGCCCCGCTCGCCCGCGATGGCCACCATCGAGCGGCTCCGCGCCGCCGTCGACCGCGGCGGACGCGTCTGGATCGGCTACCTCGACCAGCAGGGCCAGGCGTCCAGCCGGATCGTGGAGCCCGTCCGCGTCGAGGGCGGCTTCCTCACCGGTTACGACGCGACCCGCGCCGCCGTGCACCGCTTCGCCCTCCACCGCATCACCGGCGTCTCAGAACTGGACGACGACTCCGCCTCGTAGCACCCTTTTCCCCGATACGGTTTCCGAACGGTCTTCCCGGACACGGTGGAACCCGCCCCACCGCCCGGAAGCCGAATCCGAAGGTCCCGCACATCGGGGATCTGAGCACCCCCTACGCCGCAATAAACGCCGGGCACGGGCCGTTGAAAGGATGCGTTTCCCGCCCGGACCGTACGACGCGCCGACCCGCCTCGGGTAGCGTGCGGCAGCGGATGTCCGGACACGGCATCGACCATCGCAATCCGACGGGGGCCACTGCTTTGACCGACGGTCCGCTCATCGTCCAGTCCGACAAGACGCTGCTGCTGGAGGTCGGCCACGAACTGGCCGGCGCCTGCCGCAAGGAGATCGCCCCGTTCGCCGAACTGGAACGGGCACCCGAACACGTCCACACCTACCGGGTCACGCCGCTGGCGCTGTGGAACGCGCGCGCCGCCGGCCATGACGCCGAGCAGGTCGTCGACACGCTGATCCGGTACTCGCGGTACCCCGTCCCGCACGCCCTCCTCGTGGACGTCGCCGACACGATGGCGCGGTACGGGCGGCTGCGGCTGGAGAAGGACCCGGTGCACGGGCTCGTCCTGACCTCCTCCGACCGGTCGGTGCTGGAGGAGATCCTGCGGGCCAAGAAGATCAAGGGGATGATCGGGGAGCGGGTCGGCGCCGACACGGTGATCGTCCATCCGAGCGAGCGGGGGTCGCTGAAGCAGGCGCTGCTCAAGGTCGGCTGGCCCGCCGAGGACGCCGCCGGCTACGTGGACGGCGAGGCCCACTCGATCTCCCTGGTCGAGGACGGCTGGGAGCTGCGCACCTACCAGCGGGACGCCACCTCGGCGTTCTGGCACGGCGGGTCGGGCGTCGTCGTCCTGCCGTGCGGCGCCGGGAAGACCATCGTCGGGGCCGCCGCCATGGCGCACGCGCAGGCGACCACGCTGATCCTCGTCACCAACACCGTCTCCGCGCACCAGTGGAAGCAGGAACTGCTGCGGCGCACGTCCCTCACCGAGGACGAGATCGGCGAGTACACCGGCGCCAAGAAGGAGATCCGGCCGGTCACCATCGCCACCTACCAGATCATGACGACGCGCCGGAAGGGCGCCTACACGCATCTGGAACTGTTCGACGCCCGCGACTGGGGCCTGGTCGTCTACGACGAGGTCCACCTGCTGCCCGCGCCGATCTTCCGGATGACCGCCGATCTGCAGGCCCGCCGCCGCCTCGGCCTCACCGCCACCCTCGTCCGGGAGGACGGCCGCGAAGGCGACGTGTTCTCCCTCATCGGCCCGAAACGCTACGACGCGCCCTGGAAGGACATGGAGTCCCAGGGCTGGATCGCGCCCGCCGACTGCGTCGAGGTCCGCGTCACCCTCACCGACTCCGAGCGCCTCGCCTACGCCACCGCCGAACCCGACGAGCGCTACCGCTTCTGCGCCACCACCGACACCAAAACGAAGCTCATCCAGGCTCTGGTCGATCGCCATCGGGGCGAGCAGACACTGGTCATCGGTCAGTACATCGACCAGTTGGACGAACTGGGCGCCCTGCTGGACGCACCCGTCATCAAGGGCGAGACCCGCGTCCGCGAACGGGAACGGCTTTTCGACGCGTTCCGCTCGGGGGAGATCAACGTACTGGTCGTGTCGAAGGTGGCGAACTTCTCCATCGACCTGCCCGAGGCGTCCGTCGCCGTCCAGGTGTCGGGAGCCTACGGGTCACGTCAGGAGGAGGCTCAGCGTTTGGGGCGCCTGCTGCGCCCCAAGGCGTCCGGGACCGGAGCACGCTTCTACGCGGTCGTCGCCCGCGACACCCTCGACCAGGACTACGCCGCCCACCGGCAACGCTTCCTGGCCGAACAGGGCTACGCCTACCGCATCGTGGACGCCGACACCATCCTCGCCGGCGACGACTTCTAACCCTGCGGGGTTGGGCGCTGCGCCAGGACAGGGCGTGGTCAAGCCTGCGGCCAGTTCCTGAGTGCGGCGTCGAGCGCGTCCAAGGTCCTCTCCCAGGAGGCTTCCACATCGCGCGGACTGTGCTGGAACGCGCCCGCGGTCTCCAGGCTCACATAGCCGTGGAACACGCTGCCCAGCATTCTCACCGCGTCGGTCTGGTCGGGTTCTGGGAGCTCATAGCCGCGCAGGATCGCCCGCGTCAGCTCCGCGTGCCGTCCCGCCGCGCTCGTGAGCGCCGTCTCCAGGTCCAGCTTCATCCGTGCCGCGGTGTACCTGCCGGGATGCCGCTTGGCGTAGTCGCGGTAGGCGCTCGCGAAGGCCACGAGCGCGTCCTTTCCGGCACGGCCGGCCACCGCGGCGGCGACCTCGTCGGCGAGTTCGGCCAGGGCCAGCAGCGCCACCCGGGTCTTCAGGTCGTGGACGTTCTTGATGTGCGAGTACAGGCTGGCTTCCTTGACGCCGAACCGGCGCGCCACCGCCGCCACGGTCAGGTTGTCGAAGCCGACCTCGTCGGCCAGCTCCGCCGCCGCCCGGGTCAGGCGGTCAACGGTCACTCCCGCACGTGCCATGGGACCTTCCTATCTACCTAGACGATTAATGCGTTTGCCTAAAGGTCTTAGGAAGACTAGCGTCCCGCCCATGAGACCTGTCACTGAACACGACATCCGTGCGTCCTTCGTCAACTGCTCCAAGGGCGAGGCCAAGCGCCTAAGTCTGCCCAAGGACTTCACGGACCTGCCCTGGGACGACCTGGACTTCCTCGGGTGGCAGGATCCGGGCGCCCCGGGACGCGCCTACCTCGTCACCATGCGGGATGACGGTCTCGTCGGGATCTCGCTGCGCGTGACGGCGGGTGCGGCACGCGGCTTCACCTCGCGAAGCCTGTGCTCGCTGTGCCTGACCACGCGCACCGGCGGTGGCGTGACGCTGATGACCGCGCGCCGGACCGGCGAGGCCGGCCGCCAGGGCAACTCGGTCGGGCAGTACTTGTGCGGCGACCTCGACTGCTCGTTGTACGTGCGAGGCAAGAAGCAATCCGTTGCAGGCGGAGGGCTCGACGAATCGCTCAGTTTGGAAGAGAAGGTCGCCCGCGTCCAGACCAACCTGGATACGTTCCTGGACAAAGTGACCCGGTGAAATGAGAAGGGCCCCGCCGGTAACGGCGGGG
>NZ_BCQQ01000134.1 GCF_001552155.1 Actinomadura formosensis NBRC 14204
GGTGGTGCAGGGCGGTGGCGTGCAGGGCGGCGTAGGCGTCGCGGGCGGCGGTGGCCTGTCCGGTTTCGCCGAGGCTGGTGGCGGCTTTGAACAGGACGCCATGGCCGCCGGTGTCGGGGTGCCACAGTGCTGTCTGGGCGGCGCGGGTCAGCGCGGTGGTGTTGGCCCGCAGGATTTGACCGAACTCGTCCCGCTCTACCTGCGGCCACACCGCCAGCAGGGCGTCGGCGGCAACGTCGGCGAGTGCGGTGAACGACTCCGGGCCCCGGTCGGGGTGGGTGGCGAGCGCTTCGCGGGTGGCGCGCTGAACGAGCTGGTGGACGCGGACCTCGCGGTGGACGGCGGCGCGGTCGTGGTCGATCAGGCTGTGCCGGTGCAGCACCCGCAGCGCCTCATCGACCATCTCACCGCTCACCTCGGAGTCCTGGTGCGCGGGGTGCGCCGTTTGCTCGGGCAGGGAACCGGTCAGGTAGTCCAGCGCGGGCGGGCTGGACAGGGCCGTCTGGGGGATGCCGGCCGAATCCAGCACACTGGCCAGTTGCAGGACCGGCCGGGCCAGGCCGACCGGTTCAGCACGGTCGGCCTGGTCGATGGACAACTCCCAGGTCGCCGCGACGATGCGTTCATGGTCGTCGGGCAGCTCGTCACCCGAGGGCAGTGCGCGGGCGAGCAGACGGGTGGCGAGCCGTTCCCGGTAGGAGGCGATGGTGATGTCGGCATTGAGGATGTAGGTCGCGGCCTGCGCCAACGCCAGGGGCAGGTGCCCCAGATCGTCGGCCAGCGCCTCGACTTCTCCGGCATCGGTGGCGCGGGTGCCGAGTTTGGCCTGCAGGTAGGAGCAGGCCTCCCCGGTGGTGAAGGTGTTAACGGTGACCATGCGGCGGTCGGCCCTCTCAAGCGCGGCATGGCGGAGCCGGGTGGTGACCACCACCTGCCCGCTGGCCGCCGACGTGGCCGCCGGCGGCCACAACCCCCCCAGGTCACCGGGGCTGCGGACGTCATCGAGCACCACCAGCCACCAGCACTGGGTCGTCGTCTCCGCCCAGGCTAAGAACTCCCGCGCCGACCGGTCCGGGTCCTGCCGGTCGGCCAGCGGCAGACCGAGCCGGACCGCGGTGTCGGCGTAGGCGGAGACCACCCCATCGCGGGTGGCGGCGTTCACCCACACCAGCACCCCCACCCCCTGCTGCCAGGCATGCCGCGCATAGGCGGCCGCCAGCTGGGTCTTGCCGACCCCGCCCATCCCCGCCAGCACCTGTGTCAGCTCTCGGTCGTCCTGCTGGGTGAGCACCACCGTGCCGTCCTGCTCGGCCGCCCGCTCCAACCGGCCCGCCACGGCCCGGTCCTGGAAACAGTCCGCCGCCCGGGGCACCACCCCCACCCGGACCTGCTCCCACACCACCGGCGCACCGGCAGGGTGCGCTCGGGGAGGGCGTCCGCCCCGGCCACGCCGCTCCTCGCGCGCCTGCTGCCACACCTGCTGCCACCACGCATCGGACCCGGTCACAAACGCCGGGGTCCGCTGCCGGGCCTGGCCGCGCAAGAAGGTGACCAGCCAGGCCGCGATCGCCGGACTCTTGGGGACGTTCTTACCGCCCAGCCAATCGCTCGATGACGATGTCGACACCTTCAACGGCGGCTTCTGCGCGGCGGCCTGCCGCTCGATCATCTCACCCGTCGGCTTGCCCGCCGCCTCCCACAACGCCCGTAACGCGGCCGCCCACACCCCGGTCGCATTCAGCGGCTCACCCATCCACCGGCCCCCTTCCGGATCCGGACCGTAAACCGTCCGGGAAACCCAATCCGTCCGTCATCTCCCAGGCCACCAGCCTGCCCCGCCCCACCACCCGAACGTAGTCGAAACCGGAAAACCCACCGGACAAGCCTCATCGACGGCACCAGGCCACCGGCACACCAAGCCGAGGCCGCCGCCGAAAGGCCCACGCCATGCCGCACCACAACCGCAACCACCCGCACCGCGACCGCCTGCACCGCGACCGCCTGCACCGGCTCGCCCGCACCGCCGCCCAAGCCGCCTTCCGCGGCGCCGCCACCGCCGCCGGCGCCGCGCCGATCCAGCTGGCCATCTGGTGGATCACCCACAAGTAGCCCACCCCACGCAACACCACAACGTCCTCTGCACACCCACAGCCGTCGGGGCGTGCAGAGGACTTCGGGTATTCGTGCAGACGACTTCGGAAATCGACACTAGAAGCATCGCGTACTACTCGGGACGGCCGTCGAGAGGGCGCCCGGCGAGACCGCGTCCGCGGTGTGGGGCGGCGACAACCAGCTCGATGACGGAGAACTTCGCGGCGTTCACGACCTCTGATGGCGAAGTGGAGCCGGAGACGTCCCGCCACCGGCTGATGTAGTCCGCGCTCAGACTTCCCAGTAACCGAGCGTTTTCGGTTGGGCGGTGGCCTGTCACGGACTGCTCCGGCTGGCTAGGGTCGCCCCTATGACCCAGAATCTCGAAGTGCACGTGACAGCGGGCAGCCGAGAGGAAGCCGAGAAGGTCGTCAAGGCCGCAGTCGAAGGACGGGCGGCGGCTTGCGCCCAGATCAGCGGGCCGATCACCTCGACCTACTGGTGGCAAGGCAAGCTGGAGAACGACGAGGAGTACCTAGTCGTCATGAAGACGACCGAGGAACGGCTTGACGAGCTGGTGAGCACAGTGAAGGCGGCCCACTCGTACGACACCCCTGAGATCGTCGCGGTGCCGATCATCGGCGGGCTTGGTGACTACCTGACGTGGATCAAACAAGAGACGGCGGAGCCGTCCTCGGACGAGTAGAGGCGTACTCAGCCCGGAACTCCCGAACTGACGGAGCCTTTGAACCGGCGAACTCACCTGCGACCTGGTCTAGGCGGTCCCACCCAAGTGGGGCCGCCATGGCGGTGGTCGCTTCGAGGGATCGCTGAGCGCGCCGGACGGCCTCCGTTACGTCCCCGAGCCGGTAGTGGGCCAAGGCCATGTCCGCCTCAACGACGCACAACTTCTTGATCTCCGTCTCCGGGTTCAGGAAGGCCGCCACCCGTGCACTGGCCCCCAGCGCCCGGTCCTCTTCCCCGATCCGGGAATAGACGGAGAGCCTTAGCGAGGCGAACCGAGCCGAGTCAACGAAGCACGTCCAGGGTCGGGCATTGATGTCCGCGCCCGCGTAGACCTCTTCGGCCTCTCGGATGGCCTCAAAGGCTGTCTTCCGATCTCCAAGGAGGGCTGCCTCTTCGCCTTTACGAGCCAGAAGCCACGCTCTCGTGGCCAGGTCAGCGTCCCCGAGCTGTTCTAGGGCATTGGTGGCCAGAGCCACACCCGCGGAATGGTTACCACCTGTCATGTACGTCTGATAGCCGGTCATACAGGCAGCGGATGCAACGTCCTGAGCTTCCTTGGCTGCGAAGCCGACAAGACGGGCATGGTCCTCGGTACGCCGACGGTCACCCAGTTCCCACGAAAACCACGCGGCGAGCACAGCGGACTCCCCGGCCATCCTGGCGAGCCTCCTCCGCACATCGTCCGATCGGGTCGTCTCCAGAAGAGCGCTGATCTCGCAGAGGTGGGTCAACAAGGCCGGGTAGAGCTTCCGAGCCGGCCAGTGTTCCTCAAGCCTGTGGAATCCTCGGGTCCGGTCCTCCAGGTGCTTAACGGCTGTGTCGTCGGGGCGATAGCTGCCGGTGAGCGCCCTGATAAGGCGCTCGGCGGGTTCGAGGGCGACAGTGCCCGTCGCTGCCACGGCGGCGAGCTGGAGCAGTGTTCGTCGGTCCACGCGCTGGTTGAGCCTTCCTACTGCCCAGGCGAGTAGAAGCGGGTCGACCTGGGCCTCGCTGGGGTCGGGGCTGAACAAATCAGCATATTTCGCGAAGAGCCGCCGGTACAGCTCGGCGTAGACAGGACCGGCCGGGTCACCGTTCTCATGGGCACGTATCCGCCTGACCATCGACGCGGGTGAGGGGAGTTGGGCGCGCTCTTGGGGAGTCGCCACCTCTCGCAGCCTCTTCGCCAGATGACCTTGTGACCAGATCTTGCGATCACGGAGCAACCGAATCTGTCCGGACAGCTCGTCACGCTCTTCATAATCGGCCATTAATCGACCTCGTCCATTTGCCTCACCTGGTCGGCTTCCGCTCACATCCGCTCACGTCCTCCAGTGTCCTCTAGTCACCGTGTCTTGTGCAGTGATTTCTTCGAGTGACGGACAGAACGAAAGCCAGCGGCGTAACGCCACACTCCAGGGACAGGCGATGACATCCGCGACATTCCATGAACGGAGGTGTTCACCTCCAGCTTCCTGGCAATACCGACCACAGTCGACATTGCCCGAAATTTCGCAAAGCTGGTGGCTATCAAATGGGGTTATACGGCAGATAAGGACGACAACGTGTTCCTGGTCGTCCCTGAGTTGGTCACTAACTCGAGTCGTGCGACCAAGCACACCGAGATCTGGCTGACCCTCACCGAGCACGTCCTCGGACGCATCACGATCGAGGTCTGGGGCGAGTCCCCAGAGCTCCGCTGGCACCAGGGTCGGGAGGAGAGGTCTCACGACGCCGGCGACCCCGATGGAGCGGCCGAGAAGATCGCGGCCCTCTGCCACCGGCTGGTGGGGCCTGCATTTCGCGAGCAAGAAGCAGAGCAGCCATAGGACAAGGCGGCCCCGGCCGGTGCGTGAACACCGGGGTCCGGGGCCTTGATCCGACGATGGAGGTCGGACCCATGGGAAATGTTACGGGCAAGCCGCTGGAGGAGTTGGCGGCGCAGCTCCGGCGGCGAGGGTGCCGGGCGCTGGTGGACGGGGAGACGCTGGCCGTTTCGCTCGGTGCGCGGGGTGAGCGGGTGATCGCGTGCGACGGCCGGCGGTTCCGGTGGGGCGGGGAGCGCGGGCACGTGCTCGGCGAGGTCGGGCGCGAGGGCGCGGCGGCGGAGCGGGCGGTGCTCCTGCTACGGCAGATCGGGCGGTGGTCGTGATGGACGGCTGCACGGGGAGCGCGGGCGTCGTGTCCGCCGGGGCCCTGGACATGACGTGCCTGGCGGCGCTGACGGTTCCGGGGCAGGTGCGCGCCCTGGTGGAGTTGCGGCTTGCGGAGTGGGGGCTGGCCGGGGTCGGCGACGACGTGGCGCTGATCGCCAGTGAGCTGGTCACCAACGCCGTCCGTTGCGCGCCGGAGCGAGAGATCCGGGTGAGGTTCACGCGAGAGCTGGGCGCGGTGCTGCTGGCGGTGTGGGACTCCTCGGACGCCCGCCCGGTGCGCAAGCGTGTGCTGGGGGCGGCGGACGAGCACGCGGCCCCGGACGCTGAGGCGCTGAACCCCGGGCACGACGACGGGACGGGCGGCCATGGGCTGCCGATCGTTGAGGCGCTCTCGGAGAAATGCGGGGTGACACCGACCCGGCCGCACGGCAAATGGGTGTGGTCGCGATACGCCACGATCGGGCCGGCCCCCGGCCCCACCGGAGGCGCCGTCACGGACGCCCGTGTGCCGGCGCCCCGGTCCTGAACCCCACGGCCCCGGGACGGATGGGTGTGTGGCCCTTGGGCCTCCGGAGGGGGACGCACCCGGGGTGGATGACCTCCCGGGGCCGTGGTTTCCATCGGCCCGGCCTGTTGCGGGTCGCGGCCGTCCACACCGAAGGCCCCTCGTCCAAGAGGGGCCACCGACAGGCGGCCGGCCGGTCGCCAGGAAGGAAAAGCGATGAGCACACCGACGATCGAGCGGCTTGACTCGCTCGACCTCGTGACGCATTCGCCGGACGGCGAGTCGCGCGGGCTGGCGTTCCGGGTCGGGGACATCTTCCCCATGGACCCGGGCCTGGACCAGGCGTCCCAGATGGACGCCACCGCGACCGAGGCGCGGCCCTGGGGGCTGCGGTTCCTGGTGGTGCCCCGCGCGGGCAGGCACGAGAAGGACACCAAGAAGTACACGACCGGCGGCTCCGGCGACAGCCAAGGCCCCGAGGACGAGGGGACCGACTGACCAATGACGGTCCTGATGCTGGCGCACGACACTGACGAGGTGGCCGGGCAGGTCGCCGCCGAGCTGAGAACACGCGGCACCGAAGTCGCACGGCTGAACCCGTCGGCCTTCCCGTCCCGGCTGACGATGGGTGCCCGCCTGCGCGATTCAGGTACTTGGGGTGGCCTCATCAGCGGCGAGGACGGGCCAGAAGTCGAACTGGCCGGTATCAGGGCGGTATGGCAGCGCAGGGCCTCCCCGTTCGTGATGGACGAGCGCATGTCTTCCCCCGAGCGCGCGTTCGCCTACGGGGAGGCCCGGCGCGGGTTCGGAGGGGTGTTGACCTCGCTGGCCTGTTGCCTGTGGGTCAACGACCCGGTGGCAGCGGCCCGCGCGGCTTACAAGCCGCTCCAGCTCGCGCAGGCCGCCGAGGTCGGCCTGGCGGTCCCGGCGACTCTGATCACCTCGGAGCCGCGGACCGCGTACAACTGGGCGAAGGAGCTGAGAAGGCCGATCGTCTACAAGCCCATGAACGGGGTCGCTCATGCCGATGAGGGCCAAGTCCGCGTCGTCTTCACCGCCCCGGTCGCCGACCTGGAAAGCCTGCTCGATCCGGCGTTCGGTCTGACGGCTCAGATGCTCCAGGAGCGCGTCCCGAAGGCGTTCGAGGCGCGGGTGACCGTTGTCGGCTCCGAGATGTTCGCCGTCCGGATCGACGCCGGGAGCACGGCGGCTCAGGAGGACTGGCGGTCCGACTACGACGCTCTGTCCTACAGCATCATCGAGTTGCCGCCCGATCTTCGAGCCAAGCTGCTAAAGCTGATGGCTCGGCTCGGACTGGTCTACGGGGCATTCGACCTCATCCACGACACCTCTGGCCGGTGGGTGTTCCTGGAAGTCAATCAGGGCGGCGAGTTCGGGTGGATCGCCGATGAAACCGGACTTCCGATCTACTCGGCGATAGCCGACCTACTGGAGAAGGCACATGACGAGCACTGATGAACTGGCCGATCTTCTGGGGGTCGGCAACGAGTGGCGCACGGCGATGCGCGCAGTTCCTCGCGAACTCTTCGTGCCCCCTACCGCACTCGCCGGTCCCGAGACGGGCGGGCTCTACCCCATCGACCGAGAGGCCCGGCCCGACGAGTGGTGGAAGGCCGTCTACTCCGACGCCTCGATCGTGACCCAGCGGGACGACGGTAAAGGCGATCCCCTCGACGTCCAGACCGGGTTCGCGACAAGCTCGCTTTCGGCGCCAGGCATCGCCTTCCGGTTCCTGGAACTGCTGGCGCCTCGCGACTTGGACAACGTCCTAGAGATCGGTACGGGAACCGGATACACCGCCGCGCTCTTGTCCGTGCGCGTTGGAGAGCAGAACGTAACCAGCGTGGAAGTGGACGCCGAGGTCGCTCAACAGGCCATCACTAACCTCGCGAAAGCAGGCTTCGCACCGCACGTGGTCATCGGAGACGGCGCCGCCGGGTTCCTCGGCGACGCGCCTTATGACCGCGTCCATGCGACGGTCGCCGTCGCAGAAATCCCCTACACATGGGTAGAACAGACCCGACCCGGCGGAGTCATCGTCGCCCCCTGGCAGCCCTTGCGTGGACACGGTCTGATGACTCGGCTTACCGCGATCGGCGATGTGGCCCACGGACGGTTCCATGGACCGGCCGGGTACATGATGCTGCGTTCACATCGCGCCGAGTTGATCTGGCAAGCTCGCCACCTGGACGACGCCGACAGGTCGGGGACCATGCTGGACCCCCGGACCGTCTCCGAAGCCGGGCCGGGCCTTCAACTCGCCGTTGTGGACCTGGCCCCCGGCCTGGCGTACTGGGAGAAGCACCACGACGACGGGGCGTTCTCGCTACTGCTGTTCGAGGTCGGGCGGCCGGGAGGATCGTGGGCCGCCTGCGACTGGGAACCGGGCAACAGACTCTACGAAGTCCTCCAGTACGGCGAGCGCCGTCTGTGGGACGAGTTGGAGGACGCCTTCGAGTGGTGGGTGCGGCATGACGGTCCCGGCGTCGACCGGTTCGGGCTGACCGTCACCCCCGAGGGCGACAGGCTGTGGCTGGACGAGCCGGCCCGCCTGGTGTGACCGGACGCGAACGAGCCCCGGACCGGCCTGGTCCGGGGCTCGTGCTGCGCGTGCGGTGTCAGATGAGGCCGAGCTTGCGGACTGCGTCGCGCTCCTCCGACAGCTCGTTCACCGAGGCGTCGATGCGGGCGCGGGAGAAGTCGTCGATCTCCAGGCCCTGGACGATCTCCCACTTGCCGTCCTTCGTGGTGACCGGGAAGGACGAGATCAGGCCCTCGGGGACGCCGTAGGAGCCGTCCGACACGACCGCCATGGACGTCCAGTCGCCGTCGGCGGTGCCGTTCACCCAGGTGTGGATGTGGTTGAGCGCGGCGGACGCGGCCGACGCCGCCGACGACGCGCCGCGCGCCTCGATGATCGCGGCGCCGCGCTTGGCGACGGTCGGGATGAAGTCGTTCTCCAGCCAGTTCTGGTCGTTCACCGTCTCGGCGGCGTTCTTGCCGGCGATCTCGGCGTGGAAGATGTCCGGGTACTGGGTCGCGGAGTGGTTGCCCCAGATCGTCATCTTCTTGATGTCGGCGACGGACACGCCCGCCTTCTTCGACAGCTGGGCGAGGGCCCGGTTGTGGTCGAGGCGCGTCATCGCGGTGAAGCGCTCGGCGGGGACGTCCGGCGCGTGCGCCTGCGCGATCAGCGCGTTGGTGTTGGCCGGGTTGCCGACCACCAGGACCTTGATGTCGTCCGCCGCGCCGGCGTTGATCGCCTCGCCCTGCGGCTTGAAGATGCCGCCGTTGGCCTCCAGCAGGTCACCGCGCTCCATGCCCTTCGTGCGCGGCCGGGCGCCGACGAGCAGCGCGACGTTGGCCCCCTCGAACGCCTTGGTCGCGTCGTCGAAGATGTCGATGCCGGACAGCAGCGGGAACGCGCAGTCGTCCAGCTCCATCGCGGTGCCCTCGGCGGCCTTCACCGCCTGCGGAATCTCCAGCAGCCGCAGGCGTACGGGCACGTCCGCGCCGAGGAGGTGGCCGGCCGCGATGCGGAACAGCAGCGCGTAGCCGATCTGGCCCGCGGCGCCGGTAACGGTGACGTTGACTGGGGTGCGCGTCATTGTCCTTCTTCTCCTGCAGTGACCTGACGGGGCTCAGGCGGCCATCCTTCCGACCCCGACCGCCCAGAGTCCCCCTGCGGCCGATACGGCGCGGGTTCTCTCGCCGTCGAGATACTTCCGGGCTCAGGCTATCGCGCACCCCCTACCCGCCGGCGCGCAGGTGCACCCACCCGTCCCCGAACATGTGGAAGGCCGCCCCGGACGGATCCGGGACGGCCCTCGAAGACTCGGCGAATCAGCCGTTGATCTTCTTCTGGAGGTTGGTGTCCAGGGCCTCCAGGAACTCCTGCGTCGTCAGGAACGGCGTGTCCTTGCCGACCAGCAGGGCCAGGTCCTTGGTCATCTGGCCGCTCTCGACCGTCTCGACGCAGACCTGCTCCAGCTTGCGGGCGAAGTCGATGACCTCGGGCTGGCCGTCGAGCTTGCCGCGGTGCTCCAGGCCCCGGGTCCAGGCGAAGATCGACGCGATGGGGTTGGTCGACGTCGGCTTGCCCTGCTGGTGCTGCCGGTAGTGCCGGGTCACGGTGCCGTGCGCGGCCTCGGCCTCGACGGTCTTGCCGTCCGGGGTCATGAGGACGGACGTCATCAGGCCGAGCGAGCCGAAGCCCTGGGCCAGGGTGTCGGACTGGACGTCGCCGTCGTAGTTCTTGGCCGCCCAGACGAAGCCGCCGTCCCACTTGAGCGCGGCGGCGACCATGTCGTCGATGAGCCGGTGCTCGTAGGTGAGGCCCTTGGACTCGAAGTCGGCCTTGAACTCCGACTCGTAGACCTCCTGGAAGATGTCCTTGAAGCGGCCGTCGTAGGCCTTGAGGATCGTGTTCTTCGTGGAGAGGTACAGCGGCATCCGGCGCTCAAGGGCGTAGCGCATCGTCGCCCGCGCGAAGTCGCGGATCGAGTCGTCGAAGTTGTACATGCCCATGGCGACGCCGCCGCCGGGGAACTGCGCGACCTCGAACTCCATCGGCTCGGCGCCGTCGTCGGGCGTGTAGGTGATCGTCACCTTGCCGGGGCCCGGGACCACGAAGTCGGTGGCGCGGTACTGGTCGCCGTGCGCGTGCCGGCCGATGATGATCGGCTTGGTCCAGCCGGGGACGAGCCGGGGGATGTTGGAGCAGATGATCGGCTCACGGAACACCACGCCGCCCAGGATGTTGCGGATCGTCCCGTTCGGGGACCGCCACATCTTCTTCAGGCCGAACTCCTCGACGCGCGCCTCGTCGGGGGTGATGGTCGCGCACTTGACGCCGACGCCGTACTGCTTGATGGCGTTGGCGGCGTCGATCGTGACCTGGTCGTCCGTGGCGTCACGGTGCTCCATCCCCAGGTCGTAGTACTTCAGGTCCACATCGAGGTAGGGCAGGATCAACTGGTCCTTGATGAATTTCCAGATGATCCGCGTCATTTCGTCGCCGTCGAGTTCGACGACCGGGCCCGCTACTTTGATCTTGGGCATACTTGTGCTGTCCCTTTCCTACACCTGGCCAGCAGTCCTTGTAAGGCTCAACTGGCAAGGCTAGCCGAGGCCGTTACGCGGTCTAGACCTGACCTGGCCTCGCGCTCCGCCACCTGGGACGACGTGTCAGCCCGGGGACCGCTTCCGGGACGGCGAGGAGCGCCCGGTGAGCAGGAGGCGGCCGCCGCGGACCGCCATCGTGAGGGCGATCAGGACGCCGAACGCGCCCGCGAGGATCAGACCGGTCTTGTTCATCGGCGGGACGCTCAGCGACACGAACGCCACCATCTCGCCGAGGATCACGAGCGTCCAGCAGTCGACGGAGCGGCTGCGGACGGCGAGCGGGCCGAGCTGCGACTCCGGCAGCAGCAGCCGGGCGAGCGCGCCGATCAGCAGCGCGGCGGCCATCAGGCCGGAGCCCTTGCGGAAGTAGTTGAAGGCGCACAGGGTCAGCCCGGCACCGACCCCGCTGAGCACGAGGAGATACGGCAGTTGCACGAGCCAGTGCGGCGCGGCGTCCCCGCGGCGCGGCGCCTTCCGCCTGCGCCGGTGCACCTGAGTGCTCATGGCCCTCACGGTATCGCCCCTCGGACGGGGGGACGACATCGCCGCGACGGTCCGCCTTGTCGTCCCACGCCTGGAATGACCGCGCTACGGACGGTGTCCGGGTGATGCCGAAGTGGCCGGAATCCCTTACGCCATCGGTGCTACTCGCCAGTAGGAGGGTGTGACGGCACCACGCCCGGGTAACCCGGCAGACAGGGGTCGCTAACTAGCTGGGAGGACTGCCGTGGAGGGGCCGTTCATGCGGATCGAGGACAGCGGGCTGGTGATGCCGCTGCGCCCCGACGTTACAACGGTCGGGAGAGGGAGAGGAGTCGATATCCGCCTCGACGACCCGAGTGTGTCCCGATTGCACGCAGAGATCGTCCGACGCGGTCCGTACGTCTACGTGGTGGACATGGGACTGTCCCGCAACGGGACGCGCGTCAACGGCCGGCCGATCGCCCGCCGTGTCCTGGAGGACGGTGACGTCGTGAGCTTCGGCACGGCGCGCTGCCGGTTGGGGGGCATCCCCCGTGAGGAGGTCGACCCGGACGTCGAACTGCGGCGCGCCGTCGCGCCCGAGCTCACCCGCCGCGAGGTCGACGTGCTGACCTCGCTGTGCCGTCCCGCCCTGTCCGACGAGGCGTTCGTGGCCCCCGCCACGGCGCGCGACATCGCCGGCGAACTGGTGGTGACGGAGGCCGCGGTCAAGCAGCATCTACTGCGTCTCTACCAGAAGTTCCGGATTCCCGAGGGCGCCAACCGGCGCACCCGGCTCGCCAACGAGGTCATCGCGATGGGCCTCGTCCGCCCGCTGCCGCCGGTGCACGTCCCCCACCAGGGCCGTCCGCCGATGGACGGCCGGGTCTCCGGCGTGCGGGGCACGACGGAGACGCGCCGGCCGGGCTCGCCGGGCCACGGACACGGGCCGGGACGTCCGGCACCGAGCACCGCGGGACGGAGGGCCAGCTGAGGTGAACCTGCGGTCGCCCTCACGGCAGCGCGAGCACGAGGGCGATCGCTGAACCCTCCAGGACGGGCCGCGTAAGTGACGGCGCGGCACCGGCCGGAGCAACGGGTACGGGGCCGCCACCCGGGTGCTGGGTGGCGGCCCCGACCACGTCTCGGGCGCCCCCGTCAGGCGCTCTGCTCGGCGGCCTCGACGACGTTGGCGAGCAGCATGGCGCGGGTCATCGGGCCGACGCCGCCGGGGTTGGGCGCGACCCATCCGGCGACCTCGCGGACGTCGGCGGCGACGTCGCCCGTGAGCTTGCCGTCCACCCGGGACACGCCCACGTCGAGGACGGCGGCGCCCGGCTTGACCATGTCGGCGGTGATGAGCCCGGGAACGCCGGCGGCGGCCACGACGATGTCGGCCCGGCGGGTGTGCGCGGCCAGGTCACGGGTGGCGGTGTGGCAGAGGGTGACGGTCGCGTTCTCGGTGCGGCGGGTCAGCAGCAGGCCGAGCGAACGCCCGACCGTGATGCCGCGGCCGACGACGGTGACCTCGGCGCCCTTGAGCGGGACGCCGAAGTGCCGCAGCAGTTCGACGATCCCCTTCGGGGTGCACGGCAGCGGCCCAGGCTGCATCAGGACGAGCCGGCCGAGGTTCGTCGGGTGCAGCCCGTCGGCGTCCTTGTCGGGGTCGATGCGTTCCAGCACGCGCTGCTCGTCCAGGCCCTTCGGCAGCGGAAGCTGGACGATGTAGCCGGTGCAGGCGGGGTCGGCGTTCAGTTCGGCGACGGCCCGCTCCACGTCGTCCTGGGTGGCGGTGGCGGGCAGGTCGCGGCGGATGCTCTGGATGCCGACCTCGGCGCAGTCCCGGTGCTTCATGCCGACGTAGGCGTGGCTGCCCGGGTCGTCGCCCACCAGCACCGTGCCGAGCCCCACGGTGACGCCGCGGTCACGAAGCGCCTCGACGCGGCCCTTGAGGTTCGAGCGGATCTCGGCGGCCGTGGCCTTGCCGTCAAGGATCTGTGCCGTCATGCGTACCTCCGCGTGTCGCCAAGGGCCCGCAGGACCGAGCCCGGCTCAAGGTCCCGTCCACCCAGGCGCGCGGTGTCCGGACTGTCGTTCGCTCCCCGGTGGTGCCCCACCTTGCCGCGCCAGTCACGTGAACCCCATGGTAGCGGCGGGGTGCGCCGGCCCTTCGAGCGCTAGTCCTCCGAGCGCTGCCGCCAGGCGATCACGCGGTCGGTGCCGTGCCAGCCGAGCCGCGCGGCGAGGACCGCGGCCAGGAAGGCGGCGATCAGCCCGATCAGCTGCCGGGACTCCATCAGCAGCGCGTCGGCCTGGTACACCGACCTCAGCATGAGGGCAATCAGCACGTCCATCGCGCCTCCATCAGCGGAATGCCCGCGCCGGGGTCAGGGGGTCACGATGGGCGCGGTCGGGCAGAGGGTACCCGACCGGACAGCGCGGGAAATCCGGCCGCAAACCCGGTGCGGCGGTGTTCTACGCCACACCGGGCCCCGCGCCGGTCAGTGGAAGAAGTGCCGGACGCCGGTGAAGTACAGGCTGACCCCGGCCTTCTCCGCCGCCTCGATCACCTTGTCGTCGTTGACGGAACCGCCCGGCTGGACGATCGCCCGGACGCCCGCCTCGGCGAGCACCTCCAGGCCGTCCGGGAACGGGAAGAACGCGTCGGACGCGCCCACGGCGGACGCGGCCCGCTCCGCGCCGGCCCGCGCGACCGCGAGCTTGGCGGAGTCGACCCGGTTGACCTGGCCCATGCCGACGCCGACGGTCGCGCCGCCCGCGGCCAGCAGGATCGCGTTCGACTTGACCGAGCGGATCGCCCGCCACGCGAACGCCAGGTCGCGGAGCGTCGCCTCGTCCGCGGCCGGGCCGGTCTTCAGCTCCCAGGTGGACGGGTCGTCGCCGGACGCGTCCACCCGGTCGACGTCCTGCAGCAGGACGCCGCCGTCGATGCGCCGGTACTCGGTCGCGCCCGCCGGGGCGTCCGGGCAGACCAGCAGCCGGACGTTCTTGAACCGGTTCTTCAGCACGGTGACGGCCTCGTCCTCGAAGGACGGGGCGACGACCACCTCGGCGAAGCTCTCGGTGACCTGCCGGGCCATGTCCGCGGTGACCGGGCGGTTCGCCGCGATCACGCCGCCGTAGGCGGACACGGGGTCGCAGGCGTGCGCCTTGCGGTGCGCCTCGGCGATGTCCGCGCCGACCGCGATGCCGCACGGGTTGGCGTGCTTGATGATCGCGACGCAGGGCTCGGTGAAGTCGTGGGCGGCGCGGCGGGCGGCGTCGGTGTCCACGTAGTTGTTGTAGGACATCTCCTTGCCGTACAGCTGCTCCGCGCCGGCCAGGCCGGTCTCGCCGGCCGCGCGGTACAGGGCCGCGCGCTGGTGCGGGTTCTCGCCGTAGCGGAGCGTGGCCGAACGCTCCCAGGTGACGCCGAGGAAGTCGGGCCACCGCGTCTCGGCGGCGGTCTCGTCGGGGGCGTAGGTGCTCGCGAACCAGGAGGCCACGGCCACGTCGTAGGACGCGGTGTGCGCGAACGCCAGCGCGGCGAGGCGGCGGCGCTCGTCCAGGGTGAAACCGCCGGCCCGCACCGCGTCGAGGACCGTCCCGTAGGCGGACGGGTCGACGACGACGGAGACGCTCGCGTGGTTCTTCGCGGCGGCGCGCACCATGGTCGGGCCGCCGATGTCGATCTGCTCGACGCACTCGTCGGGCTTGGCGCCCGAGTTCACGGTGTCGGCGAACGGGTACAGGTTCGCGACCACCAGGTCGAACGGTTCGACGTGCAGGTCTTCGAGCTGCTGGAGGTGGTCCTGTTTGCGGCGGTCGGCGAGCAGGCCCGCGTGCACCTTCGGGTGCAGGGTCTTGACCCGTCCGTCCAGGCACTCGGGGAACCCGGTGAGCTTCTCCACCTTCATCACCGGGACGCCGGCGGCGGAGATCCGGCCCGCCGTGGACCCGGTCGAGACGATCTCCACTCCCGCCTCGTGCAGGCCCCGGGCCAGCTCCTCCAGCCCGGTCTTGTCGTACACGCTGATCAGCGCGCGCTTAATCGCCACCCGACTCACCGGCCGAGCTCCCCTCTTGATCGGACGAATCACCACAGGTCCTGCTCTTCAACGAGACCCGCCTGCCGCGCGTGGTCCAGCCGTCGCGGGCGAGCCGTCCGACGACGCCGACGAGGAGCCGGCGTTCCACCCGCTTGATGCGCTCGTGCAGGGAGTCTTCGTCGTCGTCCCCGCCCACGGGGACGGTCTCCTGGGCGATGACGGGTCCGGTGTCCACGCCTTCGTCGACGAAGTGAACCGTACAGCCCGTGACCTTCACGCCGTACGCCAGGGCGTCCCGAACGGCGTGCGCGCCCGGGAACGAGGGGAGCAGCGCCGGATGGGTGTTGACCGTCCGGCCGCCGAACCGCGCGAGGAAACGCGGGCCGAGGATCTTCATGAAGCCGGCGGAGACGACGAGGTCGGGCTCGTGCTTCGCGACGGCCTCGGTCAGGGCCGCGTCCCAGTCGTCCCGAGACGGATAATCTGGGATACAAACCGTGAAAGTGGGCAAACCCACACGTTCTGCGCGCTCGGTTCCCCCGATATCCGGGCGATCGGCCCCCACGGCCACGACTTTCGCCCCGTAGGCTGGATCCGCGCACGCGTCGAGCAGCGCTTGTAGGTTGGTCCCCGCACCGGAGACGAGGACGACGAGCCGGGCGGACACCATGACTCCCTGCTGGACGTTGACGGGGTTGTGCGGCCGTTACGAAGCCTATCGGCCGCCTCGACGCCGCTTCACCGCAGAGCACACCACCCCCGGTCAGGAGGAGACGAACGTGAGCGAGCAGCAGGGCCGCGAGGTCCGGCCCGAAGACCGCCCGGACGGGCGGCCGGCGGGGCAGCCGCCCGCGGGACCGCGGACGCGGCAGACCGGCCTGCGGGCCCTGTGGCTCGGCGGCACCGCCCTGCTGACCGTGTTCTTCTTCTACCCGCTCAGCCTGGTGCTGGGCGTCGCCGCGCTCGTCGCCGGGGTCAAGGCCCGCCGGGAGGCGCGCCAGGCCAGGGACGTCGCCCCCGGCGCCGTCCAGGGCATGGTGCTGGGCGCCGTCGGCCTGGGGCTCTCGCTGGCGGCGGTGACGACGACGGCGGTCCTGTGGACCGAGTGGAGCGGCTACCAGAAGTGCGTCAGCACGGCCAACACGCACCTCGACAAGCAGTCGTGCCGCGACGAGTACTACCCGAAGATCGAGAAGAAGCTCGACCTGCCCGCGGGCACCATGGACAAGTACGGGATCCTGCTCTAGCTCCCGCTCCGCCCGTCCCGCTCGGGCTCTTCCCGCAGGACGTAGATCGCGCCGCCCCGGTTCTCGGTGCGTCCCGGGTCCGTGCGCGGCGGCGGGACGGCCCCCGGCGGCTCCCCGGGCCCGGGGCGCGGCTCGGCCACGATCTCGTCCGCGATGTGGCCTTCGAGGACGACCGTGCCGGCACCCGGGGGCGGCGGGGCCGGTTCCGGATCGGTCCGCTCCCCGTCCGGATCGGGCGGCGCCTCCCCCCGGCGGCGGGGCCGCCGGGGGGCGAGGACGGGGTCGGCCTCCTCGAACTCCACCGGATCGGGCGCATGCGGGGCCTTCGGCGCCGGCTCCCTCCGCTCGCGCAGCTCCCGCAGGTCGTAGTCGCCGGGGACGGGCGCCCCCAGCGGCACGGTCGCGGGCTCCGGACGGGCGGGCCTCCCGGCGCGCCGCTCCGGCATCCCCGGTTCCTGCGCCTTCCCCGGCTTCTTCGGCCCCCTCGGCCCCCTCGGCTCCTTCGGCTTCCTCGGGGCCTTCGCGCGGGCCGGACGCCGCAGCACCATCCAGTTCGCCACCCACGCCGCGATCGCCGCCGCGATCCCCACCTCCAGGGCCGCGAGCAGCCCCACCTGCCAGGCGGACGGCCCCACGGTCGCCATCCGCCCGCCGCCGAGCGGCCCGCCGGACAGCGCGCTCAGCAGCGCCGCCACCACGCCGGTCAGCGCGCCCGACACGAACCCCCACAGCGGCGCGCCCTCCGACACCGGGCTCGGCAGCGACCTGATCGTGAGGACGCCGCCGACCGCGCCCGCGACGAACGGCGCGGCCAGCGCGAGCAGCGACAGCGCGGGCGCCGGCCCCGGCTGCGGCAGCGCGGCGAGCGGCGGGAACGCCGGGACGACGTCCAGGACCACCCCGGTCGGGGAGACGCTCGTCCCGGCACCGACCGAGAACCCCGCCCCGACCGCGTACGCCATCCCCCAGATGACCGCGTTCGGCAGGAACGCCAGCTCGACCAGCAGCAGCAGGACGCCGCCGACGACGCCGGGCGCGAGCACCCGGTACAGGTTGTCGGCGTCCGGCATGTGCATCGCGAGGGCCGCGGCCACGAGCACCGCACCCGACGCGAGCAGCACGCCGAGCGCCCCCGCGACCCCGATCACCAGCGAACGCAGCCGTTCGGGCAGCAGCCGCAGCAGCGCGCCGAGCCCGGACCGGACCCGCCGTCCGCGCGCCTCGGCCGCCACCTGCGCGGCGACCACGGCCCGCGCGGCGCCGAGGCCGCCCGCGATGACGGCGACGAGGAAGCAGGCGACGAGCGCCTGCCACACCGACGGCCGCACCTCCCGCGCCGACGCCGCGATCGCGAGCAGCGCGGCCAGCCCGGCGTACGGGGCGGCCTGCGCGACCGCGACGTGCACGACCGCGACGCGGGGACGGTGCCGCAGCCCCGCCACCCGGATCATCCACCCGCCGCCCCGGTACAGCAGCGCACCGGGCAGGACGAGGACGCCGAGCGGCAGCAGCCCGACGCGTCCCTGCCCGTAGGAGAAGCCCGCGTGGTGGGACACGAGCCAGAAGTTCACGGCCGTCCGGAACACGCCGGCCAGGCCGTGGCCGAGCGCGGTCTTCGGCGCCGCGATCCACCCGATCAGCGTGATCGTGGTGAGCACCGCGAGCCCGATCCCGACGCACCACAGCGCGGCGACCAGCCCGGTCACATACAGCGGCCGGGCCGCGGCGGGGGCCGGCGGGCGCCGCGCCGCGTGCTGCGCACGCGCCCGC